>JAXDPC010000077.1:0-3672 GCA_034668525.1 Sphingomonadales bacterium | reverse complement strand
GATGTCGACTCCGCGGGTGATGCTTTCGCGGGCGTCGCGGGAGAATTTGACGTCTTTGGCGGCCATGGTGATTACCTTTTTAGTTCTGTGTGCTCCGGCGAAGGCCGGAGCGTTGCGCGCAGGGCTCCGGCCTCCGCCGGAGCACACAAACGAAGATCAGCCGACGACGACGCCGAGGATGTCGGCTTCCTTCATGATGAGCAGGTCTTCGCCATCGAGCTTGACCTCGCTTCCGGACCATTTGCCGAACAGTATCTTGTCGCCCGCCTTGACGTCGAGCGGGGTCACCGTGCCGTCCTCGGCGCGGGTGCCGGAGCCGACCGAGACGATTTCGCCCTCCTGCGGCTTTTCCTGCACCGTGTCCGGGATGATGATGCCGCCCGCGGTCTTCGCTTCAGCTTCGATGCGGCGCACGAGCACCCGGTCGTGTAAGGGGCGGAATGTCATGGACAGCGGTCCTCACGCTGGGATCGCGACGAAATCATCGCTTCACAAGCGGGAGCCAGCGCTTCCAATTTGCGATTGGCACTCCCGATGCGAGAGTGACAACGCACTGTATGTGGGGGTTTGGACGCCGCGGTTCAACCGCAGGAGCCGAAGCACATGCAAACGTCCACCAAGCAGTGAATGACCGCCTTCCACCCATTCCGGACGTTTCGCCACTCCGCTAAGCTTGGCGAATGAGCGACATTCAGAACATCGTCATCCTGACGGGCGCCGGCGTCTCCGCGGAGAGCGGCCTCGCCACCTTCCGCGGACCGCACGGGCTGTGGGAGGGGCATCGGGTCGAGGATGTGGCGACGCCGGAGGCGTTTCGCCGGGATCCCGAGCTGGTCCAGGCCTTTTACGACGCGCGGCGGGCGCGGCTGAAGGAGGTCGAGCCCAATGCCGCGCACGGCGCGCTGGCGCGGCTCGATGCCGAATGGCCGGGCGAGCTGCTGATCGTCACCCAGAATGTCGACGACCTTCACGAGCGCGCCGGCGCGAAGCGGCTGCTCCACATGCACGGCGAGCTGAAATCCGCCTGGTGCCTCGCCTGCGACGCGCGGACGGCCTGGGATGACGGACTGGGCGCCGGCCCGGCGTGCCCCGAATGCGGCATCGCCGGCCGGCTGCGGCCGGACATCGTCTGGTTCGGCGAGATGCCCTATGAGATGGATCGGATCGACCGCGCCTTGATGGACGCCGACCTGTTCGTCTCGATCGGCACGTCGGGCAACGTCTATCCCGCCGCCGGTTTCGTGCAGACCGCCCGCTACGCCGGCGCGCGCACGCTCGAGATCAACCTCGACCCCTCGATGGGCAGCCTCCTGTTCGACGAAAGCCGCACGGGACCTGCAGGGGCACTGGTGCCCTTATGGGTCGAGGAAGTCCTCGGCTGACCCCTGCGTCCCACACTGATTCGCTTATTGGCCCGGCCGCCATGGAACAGGCGGCACGTTGGCTTTGTCCGGCTCAATTCAACGTTCCAATGGCGCCGGCAATTTGCATGTTGGGACGACCTTCCTCCGCTTCGAGCGTTCCTTCGGAAGGATTGGTGCGAGGTCGATGATCTGGTGCGTCTCCTCATCGATGGATTTCGTCACCCGACGAATGGCGGACGAGGCATCAGGTGCTGACAAACGGCGCATCAATGTCGCGGCACCTCGAAAAAACGAGGCCATTGCTCTAAACAGGATTCCAATATCTTTGCGGAGAAAGAATAGCCAAGCAATGAACAGGGCCGGCCACACGGCTTTCAGAAGCCCAGTGATTGCATCGACCCATGCCATTGTCGTTACGTTTTTCCTCCTGCTAGCTCGGTATTGGTCAGACTTCGAATAATGCACACAATGCTGAGACAATATGATTCCATTACGGAGTTAATTGACCTCCGGTCCTCGCTAGTGGCTCAGATGTTGTAAATCCCAAAGCGGAAACGCTTAGCTCGTCATCTTGAGCCCGTTTACACCCTTGAAATCCTCATTCGCTTCTCGCCCCCCACTTCGACCTAGAAGACTACAACGAGCGTCTCCATCCGCCGTTTCAGATCAATCTCTCGCGTCATAAACTCAACGCCTGTCGCATATACCGCTGTTCTCACGCCTGATCTAACCCGTCATAGAATTCGCGCGGTGAACCGGCTTTGTGACGCGCCAGCCCGTTGAACGAGCAAAAAGCGCCAATCTAATCTGTCGCGAAATGTTTCGGAATGCGCCCCAACACGCAGCCCCGCGTCGTTCCCGTCACGACCGTGGGCTGAATGAGAGGATAGTGCGTATCCTGCACGCCCGCCGGAAAACTGCGCTGCACCCGGAGGACTGACGAGGCCGTCACTCCACCCAGTCGAGGCCGATCTCGCGGTAGAGGCCGCGGTCTTCCTCCCAGCGCGGGTTGACCTTGACGTGGAGGAAGAGGTGGACCGTGCGGCCGAGCAGCCTGGCCAGCTCCTCGCGGGCGCGGGCGCCGATCTCCTTGATCCGGGTGCCGCCCTTGCCCAGCACGATCGCCTTCTGGGTGTCCCGGCCGACCAGGATCTGCTGGTGGATGGCGACCGAGCCGTCCTTGCGCTCCTCGTAGCGCTCGGTCTCGACCGCGCTCGCATAAGGCAGCTCCTGGTGAAGCTGGAGATAGAGCTGCTCGCGCGTGATCTCGGCGGCGAGCATCCGGTCGGTGGCGTCGGAAACCTGGTCCTCGGGGAAGTGCCACGGCCCCTCCGGGACGCGCGCGGCGAGCCAGCTCTTGAGGTCGGGGACGCCGTCTCCGGATGCCGCCGAGACCATGAACACCTCCTCGAACGCCACCCGCCCCGAAATCTGCGCCGCGAGGGTGAGGAGCGGCTCCTTCTTCACCTTGTCCACCTTGTTCAGGACCAGCACCTTGGGCTCGCGGCGCTCGGCGAGCCGGTCCAGCATGTCCTCGATCCGCGCGGAAAAGCCGGTCTCGGCGTCGATCACCAGCGCGATCAGGTCGGCGTCGGCGGCCCCGCCCCAGGCGGCGGCGACCATCGCCCGGTCGAGTCGGCGTTTGGGCGCGAAGATTCCGGGCGTGTCGAGCAGCAGGATCTGGGCCTCGCCCTCGATCGCGATGCCCATGATTCGCGTCCGCGTCGTCTGCGCCTTGGCGCTGACGATCGCGACCTTCTGCCCGACCAGCGCATTGACCAGCGTGGACTTGCCCGCGTTCGGCGCGCCGACGACCGCGACCAGCCCGCAATGCCGGGTCACGAGCCCTCCCCCTCGAGGGGGGAAGGTTGGGTGGTGGCGTCGATGCAGAGCGGCGCTTCCTCGAAGACTCCGCCCCACAAACCCCTCCCCCGCAAGGGGAGGGGCCTTCTTGCCGCGACCACGGTCACTTCAGCTGCTCCAGCAGCGCTTTCGCCGCCTCGGTCTCCGCTTCCTGCTTGGACTGGCCGTCGGCGCTGGCCTTGCCCAAGCCGGGTATCTCTACCTCGACCGTGAAGCGGGGGGCGTGGTGGGGACCGGAGCGGTCGGCGACGCTGTAGACGGGGGGCTTGCGGTCGTTCGCCGCCGCCCATTCCTGGAGCGCGGACTTGGGATGCTTGGGCGCCGTCTCCTGCGTCGTCACCCGGCCCGCCCAGGCGCGCTGGACGAACTCCGCCGCGCGCTCGTGCCCCGCCTCCAGATAGAGCGCGCCGAGCAAAGCCTCGACGACGTCGCCGAGCACATTGTC
>JAXDPC010000076.1:0-2925 GCA_034668525.1 Sphingomonadales bacterium | reverse complement strand
CACGGCAGCGCCAGCGACAGCGCCACCGCCGCAGCGAGCAGCAGCGCGAGGACGAAGGCGGCGCGGCGGGTCATCGGCCGACCGCTCGCCGCAACCGGAGCACCTCGTCGATCAGCAGCGGCCCCATGCAGGTCCAGCGCCGCCCGTCGGTGGGCATGGTTCGCGCGCGGCCCGCGGCGGCTGCCAAAGGGTGCCGGAGCCAGCGCTGCGCCTGGGAATATTGTCCCTGGCGATAGTCGCTGCGGAGCAGGATCGCGGGCGGCCGCAGCGCGAGCTGCTCGAGGCTGACGCGATCGCCCCGCATCGGCCGCTGGGCGAGACCGGCGAGGCGCATCCACTGCGCCTCGAGCCCCGAGGCGGCGACGGTGCGGCCGCCGCCGCCGAGCCAGATCGTGTCGACGGCGCGCCGCGGCGCGCTGTGCCGCAGCGCCCCGATCCGCGCCGCCAACGCCTCGCCCGCCGCCTGCCGGCCGAGCGCCGCCGCGACGCCGCGGATGCCGCGGACGACATCGTCGAGACTCTGCGCGAACGGCAGGTCGAGCGTGCGGATGCCGAGCCGGGCGGCGATGCGCAGCCGGTCGCGGGCGCCGCCGCCCATGGTCAGCACCAGGTCCGGGCGCAGCCGCGTCACCGACAGCAGGCTGCCGTCGTTGCGCGTGAAGCGGCGCGCCTGGGCGGCGAGCGGAGTCTCCGACTCCTGCTGCGAGAGATGGGTCACCGACACGATCTGGCGCGGGTCGGCGAGGAGCAGCAGCAGCTCGTCGGTGCACAGGTTCAGCGAGGCGACGCGCCGCGGCGGCGGGGTCGCCCCCGCGGCCGCGCCCGAGAGCGCGACGCTAGCGGCCAAGGCGAAGGCGAAGGCCCGCATGGATCGTCCGTCCCGCCGTGTTGTAGCCGACCACATCCTGATAATCGGCATCGAAGGCGTTCTCGACCCGCGCATAGGCTTCGAGCCCGTTCCTCAGGCGCCAGCCGACCCGCGCGGAGCCCAGCACGTAATCGTCGAGCCGCACCCTCTGAAAAGTGTCGAAATCGTCATCGGTGCGCGCGCCCACATAAGCGAGGCTCGCCGACCAGCTCAGGCGGCCCGCTTCGCCCAGCGCGATCAGATTGGCGCTGTGCCGCGGCCGCCGGATCTCGCGGATGGCGGCGTCCGCGGGCTCGCGCCGCTCCCCGGCATCGAGCAAGGTGTAATTGGCGTGGAGCTGCAGCGCCCGCGAGAAAAGGTATTCGCCGTGCAGCTCGATCCCGCGCCGACGGCTGGCCCCGGCGACGTTGCGGGTGGTGGTGATCGCGCCGAATTGCTCGACGATCTCGTTGGTGAGGGCGTGGCTGAAGGCGGTAGCGCCGAGGCTGAAGCGGCGATTCGACCGGCGCAGCCCGGCCTCCCAGCCGCGCGACCGCTCCGCGGTCAGCGCCGGATTGCCGACGAACGAGCCGGGGAAGAAGCCGTAAAGATCGAAGAAGGTCGGCTGGGCGATTCCCTCGCCATAGGCGCCATGGACCGTCCAGCCCGGTCCCGGCCGGATGATCGCGGCGGCGCGGATGGTGGTCGCGTCGCGGAAGGCGCTGAAGCCGTCATGGCGGACGGCAAGGTCGGTCACGACTGCATCCGACCATGCCGCATGCCATTCGCCGACGAAGGCGGTGAGGCTGCGCGACCGGTCCTGGTCGGTGCCGCCGAAGAAATTCTGGTCGCGGGCCCGAAAATCCTCCTCCTCGCGATGGACCGCCGCGGTCAGCCGGTGGCCTCCGCTGCGCCGCGAGAGCTGCGCGCTCCCCGTGATGCGGCGCCCGGCCGTGCGGTTGAGCGGCGCGTCGCCGAGCCGGTTGCGGTTGGCGCTGTCGAGCAGGCTGGTGTCGGCCGAGAGGGTCCAGCCGTTCCATTCGGCCGAGACCCAGCCCCGCGCGGCGGCGATGCGATTCGTAGTGGCGTCGAGCGTGTCGGCGCGGCGGAAGGTGGCCGGATCGAAACCGTCGAACTCGCTCTCACCCTCGACATAGAAAGCTGAGACGCCGAGCTCCCGGCCGGCGGCAGGGCGCCAGACGGCGCGGAGCCCGGCGCTCCGGTTGGTCGACCCGTCGCGCTCGCCGCCGCCTCCGAACGAGTCGATGCCGCGGCCGCTGAGCAGGGATCCGGTTGCGGAGAGGGCGACATCGCCCGTGCGCAGCGCCGCCTGGGCCGACGCGCGAAAACTGTCGAGGCTGCCATATTCGGCCAGAGCGCCGGCACCCTCTTCTTCGAACGGATCGGCGGTCTGCGCTGCGATGACTCCGCCCAGCGCCTCGGATCCCCAAAGCGCCGATTGCGGGCCCCGCACGATCTCCACGCGGGAGAGAAGGTCGGTGGCGAGCAGCTCGAAGCGCGCTTCGTTGCCGGCGGCGGGGTCGTTGAAGCGGATGCCGTCGATGAAGAGCAGGCTGTGATTGGCCTCGGCGCCGCGGATCCGGACCTGGGTCTGGGTCCCGCGCGGCCCCGAGACCGACACCGCGAGGCCGGGCACCAGGCGCAATGCGTCGGCGGCGAGCGGGAAAGCGAGCGCGTCGAGCGCGCGATCGTCGAGGATGGTCGCAGAGACCGGCGCTTCCGTCTGCGGGACAGGCTCGCGCGAGCCGGTGACGACGATCGCCGGCGCCTGCAGAGCTGCAATGAAAAATAAAGGGTGCATTTTAACCTCCTGTGACAACACGTAAATGTCGTCACGGAGGTTCGGCGAACGCCGCCGGACCACGCACCGCAGGCTGGTCCCGGCCGGGCGCGGACGACGAGCGGAGGCTGTTTTCTGGCTCGCGAAAGGCGCCCGAAGGCGTTCTCGCTTACAGTTGCGGGCACAGCGCCGGTCTTGCACCGGACTTGCCATTTAAGCCGCCGTATGACGGGCGGCACCTTCGCCGGCGGCGATCCTATTGCGCCGCAGCACGGCT
>JAXDPC010000075.1:0-8966 GCA_034668525.1 Sphingomonadales bacterium | reverse complement strand
AAGGCGGCGACCTTGTCCTTCTCCGCCCGCTCCGCCAGCTCCTTGAGCGAGGCGACGGCATCGTCGACCATCGAGTCGTCGCCCTCGGCCTCCGCCATCTCGATCAGCTCCAGCGTGTCGGCGAGCTCCTGCTCGATCCGGCGGGTGGCGCCGACCGCCTCGTCGAGGCGGCGCCGCTCGCGCATCACCTCCTGGGCCTGCTTCGCGTCGTTCCACAGCGCGGGGTCCTCGACGCGCGCATTGAGCTCGTCGAGCCGGCGCAGCGCGCGGTCCCAATCGAGGAACCGGCGCAGCAAGGCCAAAGCGGCGTTGACCTGATCGGCATAGGCTTGCGCTTCGGCGCGCATCTCATACTCCGGGAGGACCTGGCGAAGCCCGGCCTAGTAGATGCCCTCGTCCCTTTGCAAGGCGACGCTGTTCTCGGCGGGTTGCTCGACGGTCGGCGCCGGGGCGGCGCGGCGGGCAGCGCGGGGCCGGGCCGGGCGCGCTTCCGCCGCCGCCTCGTCGCGGCGGACGGTGCGGCGCGGCTCGCTCTCGGGGCGGAAAGCTTCCCAGATCACGCCGGCGCGCGGATCGGTGGTCGGCCAGGCACCGTAGACTCGCTCGCCCGAGCGCCGATCGATGCGGACCATCCGAATCCCGGCGGGCGCGCGGAACGGCACCACCGGCATCCCTTCGAACGCCGCCTGCGCGAACTGCTTGAAGATCGGCGCCGCGAGCGTGCCGCCCTGGGCATAGCCGCCCATCGGCCGCGGCTGATCGAAGCCCATATAGACGCCCGCGACGATGTCGGCCGAGCCGCCGATGAACCAGACATTGGTCGGGCCGGTCGAGGTGCCGGTCTTGCCGAACAGGGGCCGGCCGAGGTCGCGGAGGATGGTCGCGGTGCCGCGCTCGACGACGCCTTCGAGCATGTGGACGAGCTGGTAGGCGATCATCGGATCCATGAGCTGGCGGGTGCGCAGCGGCGGCCGCGGCATCGGCCGGCCGTCCCAGTCGGCCGCGTTGCAATTCTCCATCAGCCGGCAGCGATTGTCGGCGCGGTAGATGACCCGGCCGTGGCGGTCCTGGACGTAGTCGATCAGGGTCGGGCGCAGCTCTCGGCCCCGATTGGCGAGCATCGCGAAGCCGTTGGTGATCCTCAGCACCGTCGTCTCCGCCGCGCCGAGGGCATTGGCGAGATAGGGCTCCATCTCGTCGACGACCCCCATCCGCCGCGCCATGCGCACGACCTGATCCATGCCGACCTGGTTGGCCGCGCGCACCGTCATCAGGTTGCGCGACTGCTCGAGGCCCCAGCGCATCGTCTGCGGCCCGGCATAGCCGCCCGAGAAGTTGCGGAAGCATTTCTGCCCGAGCCTGCCGCCCTGATAGACGCAGAAGGGGCCGTCGACGATGATCGATGCCGGAGTCATTCCGTTGGCCAGCGCGGCGGCATAGACGAAGGGCTTGAAGGTCGACCCCGGCTGCCGCATCGCCTGGGTGGCGCGGTTGTAGGACTGGGCGCCGCTCATCGCCCAGCCGCCCTGCATGGCGAGCACGCGGCCGGTGGCGACCTCCTCGGCGACCATGCCGCCCGAAATCTCCGGCACCGAGCGCAAGGCCCAGACCTCGCCCTCGCGCTCGACGGCGAGGATCATGCCGGGGCGCAGGGCGGCAAAAGCGGGGGTGCCGGTGCCCCGCCGCGGCATCGCGGCGAGCGCGGCGGGAAGGCTGCCCCGCGAGCCGTCGGCGAAGCCCAAGGTCGCGGCGCCGGAATCCTTCGAGAGCACCACCGCCGAGCGCCAGTCGGGATCGCCGACGCCGTAGCCGGCCAGCGCCAGCTGGGTTCGCCAGTCGCCGCTTGGATCGACGGTGAGGCCCGAATCGCGCCAGCCGCGGCCGCGCTCGTAGCGGGCGAGGCCGTCGCGAAGCGCGGTCTCGGCCGCGCGCTGCATCTCGGGATGATAGGAGCTGCGGATCCAGAGGCCGCCCGAATAGACGCCGTTCGGGCCGCGCTCCGCCTCCTGGCCGTAGCGGGTGACGAGCTGGCGGCGGACCTCCTCCATGTAGTAGCCGCCGACATTCTGGAGATTGCGCTCGCTGCCGGCGCGGATCAGGCCGAGCGGCCGGGCCTGCGCCTCGGCGCGCTGGGCCGGGGTGATGAAGGCGTTGCGCTCCATCTCCGAGAGCACCCAATTGCGGCGCTGCAGCGCCCGGGCGGCGCGGCGCTCCGAGCTATACTCGCTCGGCGCCTGGGGGAGGATGGCGAGAAAGGCCGCCTCGTGGAGCTCGAGCTGCTCGACGTCCTTGTCGAAATAGGCCCGCGCCGCCGCCTGCACGCCATAAGCGTTCCGGCCGAGGAAGATCTGGTTGAGGTAGAGCTCCAGGATCTGCTCCTTCGAGAGCACCGACTCGATCCGCCAGGCGAGGAAGAATTCCCGGATCTTGCGGGTCACCGAATAGTCGTCGCCGAGCAGCAGGTTCTTGGCCACCTGCTGGGTGATGGTGGAGCCGCCGCGGGCGCGGGTGCCGCTGCCCGCCTTGCGCGCGAAGTCCCAGATCGCGCCGATGAAGCCGGGATAGTCGATGCCGCCGTGGCGGAAGAAGGTTCGGTCCTCGGCGGCGAGGAAGGCGTTGATCAAATGCGGCGGGAATTCGGCATATTGGAGCTCGACCCGGCGCTCGCGGGCGAAGCTGTGGACCGGGTCGCCGTCGATGTCGCGCACGTAGGAGGGCAAAGGCGGCTCGTAGCTGAGCAGGGTCTCGGCCGAGGGGAGGTTGCGGGCGAAGATCAGGTACAGGAGCAGCAGGATGACGAAGGGCGAGGCGAGCAGCACCGCCAGCGCCTTCGCCCAGCGCCGGCGCATGACGCTGCGGAAGCCGCGCCAGAAGGCCGAGCCCCAGCCGCCGAGCCGCGTCCCCACCGCGCCGCGGCCGCCGCCGCCGCGATAGAGGGTGATCCGGCCGGATTCGGTCTCTGAACTCATCGGTCTGAGCCTCTAGCCGATCGCAGGAGCCGGGTGAAGCGCCGGAGCGCGGCGCCACGTCCGCGGAAGTTGACGAACCAGATACGAAAAAAATTTTCACTAGGCCTTGCAATGTAGGGTTTCAAATGTTCTCTCCTTGTTCCGAATCGGGTGCAGCGCCCCGAGTCGCCCACGAGGAAGGAACGAGACATGGAGAGACCGAGGCCCACCAGCGGCCTGAAGCGCCCGCTGCCGCTCGCAGCCGCCGCCCTCGCGCTGAGCGCCGCCACGGCGTCGGCGAGCGAGACGATCGATTATTCCTATGACGCCCGCGGACGGCTCGTCATGGTGGTTCGAACCGCCACGGCGAATGGCTCCACCACCGGCTACGGCTTCGACAAGGCCGACAACCGCCTCCAGCGAAGCACGCTGACACTGCCCGACCCCTCCTTCGAATTGCCCGACGTCGGCAGCGGCCACGCCTACAACCCGACCGTCACGGGGATCGCCTTCACCTCTTTTGCCGGCGTCGCCGCCAACGGCAGCGCCTTCGCCTTTGCGACCGCGCCCGACGGCGACCAGGTCGGCTTCCTGCAGGCGGGACCGACCGCGGCGGGCGCGATCGCGATCAGCGTCACCGGCCTCACGACGGGCGCGAGCTACCGCGTCCGCTTCCGGCTCGCGCGCCGCCCCGGCTACGGCCTCAACACGATCAACCTCGCCGTCGGCGGCAGCGCGCACGGGACGTTCTCGCCGTCGTCCAGCGCTTTCGAGAGCTTCGAGAGCAATCCGTTCACCGCGACGGGTTCGCCGATGACCATCACCTTCACCGGCACGATCGACTCCGGCGACCGCGCCACCGCGCTCGATGCGGTGAGCATCGTCCCGTCCTGAGCGCGGCGCGCCGCCGACAACGACACCAGAACCGATTTTCCAGGAGATTCCCGATGACCCGCTTCGCCGTCCGCGCCGCCGCCTGCGCCCTGCTCGCCACCACCTGCCTGACCAGCCCGGCGGCGGCCCAGCTCGCCGCGCCGGCGCCGGTCCGCCAGAATGTCGACGGCAACGGCGTCGACCTGTTCCTGGGCACGGTCAGCCTCGACGCGCCGGCGCTCACCCTCGGCCAGGGCCAGCAAGGCCTCAGCTATTACCGGCTGACGCGCGGAACCGGCTGGACCGACAATATGACGGCGACGCTCAACAAGACGGGCAGCACGATCACTGTGAGCCTGGGCGGTTCGTCCGACAGCTTCACCGTCTCCGGAAGCACCTATACGCCGACCGAGGGCAACGGCGCGACCCTGGCCTTCAACGGCACCGCCAACGTCTACACTTACCGGAGCGCCGACGGGACCGTCGCTTCGTTCGACCGCAACCGCAACACCGGCGCTCCGGCCTATGCCAATGAAGGCCGGGTGACCGAGATCGTCCGGCCCGACGGCGCGCGGCTGGTCTTCGCCTATGACAGCATCGATTATTGCGCCAACGTCCACAACAATGTCTGCGCGCAGATGGGCAAGGCGTACCGCCTCGCCTCGGTGCGCAACAGCTACGGCTACCGGATCAACTTCGCTTACGATTCCTACGAATATCAATATGATCCGACCGCCCCGGAGACCCAGCCCGATTTCGCCGCTTATGGGCGGATGACCGGCGTCAGCGGCGAGAATCTCGCCGCGCCGTCGGGCTCCGGCGGGCCGACGATGAGCTTCAGCGAGAGCAGCACGGCCCTTTCCGTCACCGATCCGATGAACCGCACCACGACCTTCGCGACCAACGGCTGGAACCTGCTCGGAATCACGCTCCCCGGAAGCACGGGCCAGGACGTGACCTATCACCTCGCGAACGGGACCACCGGCCGGGTCACCGGCGTGACGACCCAGGCCGGCGACGTGACCTATGCGAGCGCGGACGCCAACGGCGTGCGCACGGTCACCGTCACCGACGCGCTCAACCACGCCACGATCTACCGCTTCGACATCGCCTCGCGGCGGCTGACCTCGATGACCGACGCCAACGGCACCGACACGTCCTGGCTGTACGATGCGAGCGGCCGCGTCACGCGGGTGACGCAGGAGGAGGGCAATTACACCGAGCTCACCTACGATTCGCGCGGCAACGTCACCCAGACGCGCCAGGTCGCCAAATCCGGTTCCGGGACCCCCGAGATCGTGACCAGCGCCGTCTATCCCGCGACCTGCGCCAACCCGGTCACCTGCAACCGGCCCGAGAGCGTCACCGACGCGCGCGGCAACATTACCGATTTCACCTACGATTCGACCCATGGCGGCGTCCTCACCGTCACCGCCCCGGCGGCGACGACGAACGGGGACCGGCCGGAGGTGCGCAACAGCTACGCCAGCTTCCAGGCTTATTTCCGCAATTCGGGCGGCTCGATCACTGCCTCGGGCGAGCCGGTGACGCTGCCGACGGGCAGCTCGACCTGCGCGAGCGGCACGGCACCGTCCTGCGTCGGCACAGCCGCCGAGAGCGTGACCAGCATCGCCTACGGCCCGCAGACCAATGGCACCGGCAACAATCTGCTGCCGGTCGAGACGACCCAGCGCGCCGGCGACAATTCGGTCGCGGCGACCACGGCCGTCACCTACGACAATGTCGGCAACCTGCTCACCGTCGACGGGCCGCTCGCCGGCACGACGGACACGACCCGCTTCCGCTACAATGCGGCGCGCGAGCGGATCGGCACCGTCGGGCCGGATCCCGATGGCGGCGGGTCCCTCCCGCACCGCGCCGAGCGGGTGACGATCGCGGCCACCGGCCTCGCCACCAAGGTCGAGACCGGGACCGTCGCCGGCCAGTCGGACACCGACTGGGCGAACTTCGCCAGCCTCGAGGCGGTCGAGACGGACTATGACGCCGCGCGGCGGCCGGTCGCCAGCCGGCTCACTTCGGGCGGCGCCACCCAGGCGCTGACCCAGACCAGCTTCGATCTCGCCGGACGGCCCGAATGCACCGCCGTCCGCATGAACCCGGCCGAATTCGCTTCGCCGCCTTCGTCGGCCTGCACGCTCGACACGCAGGGCGCCTTCGGCCCCGACCGGATCGTGCGGACCAGCTACGACGCCGGCGGCCGGCCGACGCAGGTCCAGAGCGCCTACGGCACGGCGCTGCAGGCGACCGAAGCGACCACCTCCTATACCGCCAACGGCCAGGTGGCGCGGGTGACGGACGCGCTCGGCAACCGCACCAGCTACGAATATGACGGCCAGGACCGGCTCTTCCGGACCTATTTCCCGCCGGCGGCCGCAGGCCAGGATGCGAGCTCGACCACCGATTACGAGCAGCTGACCTACGACAGCTTCGCCAACGGCACGCGCACCTCGAACCTCGTCGTCACCCGCCGCCTGCGCGACGCGCAGACGATCGGCTACAGCTACGACGCGCTCGGAAGGCTGACGGGGCGCAATCTGCCGGGCAATGTCACCTGGGAATATGACGTCGCCTATGGCTACGACCTGCTCGGGCGGATGCTTTCGGCGACCGACACCAATACCCACGACGTCAGTTTCACCTACGACGCGCTGGGGCGGGTGCTGAGCGAGGGCAGCAGCGGCTACGGCGCCAAGACCTACCGCTACGACGCCGCCGGGCGGCGCACGCGAATGACCTGGCGCGACGGCTTCTTCGTCGTCTACGATTACAATGTCACCGGCGAGATGACGCAGATCCGGGAGCGCAGCGGCACGACGGACGATCCCGTCACCTCGGGCGTGGGCGTGCTCGCCACCTTCGGCTACGACAGCCGCGGCCGGCGCATCTCGCTGACGCGCGGCAACGGCGCGACGACGACCTACAGCTACGACAATGCGTCGCGGCTGACGGAGCTGGTGCAGAATCCCTATGGAACGGCGAACGACCTGACGCTCGGCTTCGCCTACAATCCGGCGAGCCAGATCGTCTCGAGCAGCCGCTCGAACGAGACGTTCGCGACCCTCGTGCCGACCACGGCGAGCGCCACCGTCAACGGGCTCAACCAGCTGACCAATACGGGCGGGCTGACAGTCAGCCATGACGCCCGCGGCAACATCGACGCGCTGGGCAGCGTCACCTTCACCTACACGGCCGAGAACCGCCTCGCCGGCGCGCCGAGCCCGCTCTTCGCCTATGACGGGCTGGGGCGGCTCTATTATCGCGGCGTGTCCGGCATGTGGTGGGATTATGACGGCGAGCGGCTGACCGCCGAGATCGACGCCGCCAGCAACACCATCCTGCGTCGCTGGGTGCACGGGCCGGGCATCGACGAGCCGCTGGTCCAGTATGAGGGCTCCGGCACCACCAACCGCCTCTGGCTGCTCGCCGACGAGCGCGGAAGCATCGTCGCCGAGAGCGACTCAACCGGCGCCGTCACCGCCGTCAACCGCTACGACGAATACGGCATCCCCTCGTCAGGCAATGTCGGCCGCTACCAGTACACCGGCCAGGTCTGGCTGCCGGAGGTGGGCCTCTATTATTACCGCGCGCGCATGTACGGCCCCGAAATCGCCCGCTTCATGCAGACCGATCCGATCGGCTATGGGAGTGGCATGAACCTGTACGCCTATGTCGGCGGGGACCCGGTGAACAGGAACGATCCGAGCGGAATGTTTTACGTCTGCACCGGGTCCATCATTCCGCAGGCGTCGCCATGCGTCAGCGAAAATGTGAATTTCCTGAGCGTTCACTGGCTCAGCCTGCCGCCAGGGCCGAGATCGGCTCCGGACGGAACTGATGCGCAGGGGTCAGGGACTGGGCCTGCCGCTCCCAATACCGCGGGCGGCACTCCCGGAAGCCCCGGCCTCGGCACTCTGCCAGGCGGTGGACAGGAATCGACGCACATGGATGATGGTACCATAATCGTGACCGGTAGGCGCCCCGCGGTCTACATTACCGGTTTCGGTGCGGAGCCCACTGGGGAGTTCTTGCTAATTCAGGTATCGCGGGAGCCAATTGACTGCAGGCGGGTTGCGGACGAGGACCCGTTGCCGGGTCATTGTCGGACGCCACGCGGACAAGGGAGGCAAGTTCGGCGTCCCTCATTGAGTGAGGCGGAGAGGAGGAGGAGAAGATGCGAAGCCGCACAGGATTTTCGGAGATTTGGCTATAGGCTGGGGGGATTTGTGGGGATCGGTGGTGGAATCCGGACTGCATGGCAGGCAGAAGACGTGATGTCTGCTCGCATATTTGGATACGGTACAGCCTATGGCCTTACATTGGCTGCTGTTGGGGAAATTCTAGTAGATAATTACTGCTAAATGAAGGATCCCTGATGAAAAATCGCATTTTCGGCTTATCTGCCTTGGCTTCCGGATTAATACTAATTGGCACTTCGATCTGGACATTTAAGTACTCGGGAGCTTTGAGTATCGCGTGCGGAGCCGTGCTTTTAGCACACACAATATATATTTTAAGGCGGAGTAGAGAATTTGAACACACCAAGGAGCCGTAGAGACTGACGCGCTCGGCCGGGTGCTGAGCGAGGGCAGCGCCCATTACGGCGCCAAGACCTACCGCTACGACGCCGCCGGGCGGCGCACGCGAATGACCTGGCGCGACGGCTTCTTCGTCGTCTACGATTACAATGTCACCGGCGAGATGACGCAGATCCGGGAGCGCAACGGCACGACCGACGATCCCGTCACCTCGGGCGTGGGCGTGCTCGCCACCTTCGGCTACGACAGCCGCGGCCGCCGCATCTCGCTGACCCGCGGCAACGGCACGACGACGACCTACGCCTATGACGACGCCTCTCGCCTCTCGCAGCTGGTACTGAATCCTGCGGGCACGGCGAGTGACCTTAGTGTGACCTTCGCCTACAATCCGGCGAGCCAGATCGTCTCCAACACGCGCTCCAACGACGCCTACAGCTTCGCGCCGGCGGCGGGGGCGACGAGCTCGACGATCAACGGCCTCAACCAGGTGACGGCGCACGGCACGGGCAGCGTCACCTATGACGGGCGCGGCAACATCGCCTCGGAGGGCGGCCGCACCTTCGGCTACAGCTCGGAGAATCTGCTGACC
>JAXDPC010000074.1:0-4156 GCA_034668525.1 Sphingomonadales bacterium | reverse complement strand
GATGGTCGTCGTGCTGACGATCACGTCTTCGCGCGTCAGGCGGGCGTGCAGGCCCTTGCGGATGACGCCTTCGAGCACCAGCAGGCCGGCGGCCTTGTCCCACTTGCCGGCCGGGAAGACCTCCTTGACCTCGGCGCGGCCGAGCACGGTCTCGACGATCTCCGGGCCGAGCTCGCCCGCCATCGCCTGCCGCACCCAGTCGGTGAGGTGGTAGATGACGTCATAGTAACGGAACTCGACGCCGGAGCGCTCGGCGATCTCGCGCGCTTTGGCGTTGGGGCGGACGTTGAAGCCGATGATCGGCGCGCCGCTCGCCTGGGCGAGGATGACGTCGCTTTCGGTGATCGCACCGACTCCCGAATGGAGGATCCGCGCCTTGATGTCCTCGGTCGAGATGCGGTTGACGGCGCTGACGATCGCCTCGGCCGAGCCCTGCACGTCGGCCTTGACGACCAGGGCGAACTCCTTGGTGGTGCTGCTCCGACTCGCGAACATGTTCTCGAGGCTAATCGGGGCCGAAGTGGTGCGCTTCCTGTCGAGCAGGCCCTGGCGGTAGGCGGCGACCTCGCGGGCACGGGCCTCGTTCTCGACCACCGTCAGCGTGTCGCCCGCCGACGGCACGCCGGACAGGCCGAGCACCTCGACCGGGACCGAGGGCCCGGCCTCCTTCACCTGCTTGCCCTTGTCGTCGATCATCGCCCGGACCTTGCCGGGGACGGCGCCGACCACGAAGATGTCGCCGACCTTCAATGTGCCGCGCTGCACGAGCACGGTGGCGAGCGGGCCGCGGCCCTTGTCGAGCTTGGCCTCGACCACGGCGCCTTCGGCCGGACGGTCGGGATTGGACTTCAATTCCAGGATCTCGGCCTGGAGGGCGATCGCCTCGAGCAGGCCGTCGAGATTGGTCTTCTTCAGCGCCGAGACCTCGACGTCCTGGACGTCGCCGCCCATGTCCTCGACCACGATCTCGTGCTGGAGCAGCTCCTCGCGGACCTTCTGCGCATTGGCACCCGGCTTGTCGATCTTGTTGATCGCGACGATCATCGGCACGCCGGCCGCCTTGGTGTGGTTGATCGCCTCGACCGTCTGCGGCTTGAGGCCGTCGTCGGCCGCCACCACCAGGATGACGATGTCGGTGACGTCGGCGCCGCGGGCGCGCATCTCGGTGAAGGCCTCGTGGCCCGGCGTGTCGAGGAAGGTGATCTTCGACTTGTCGGGCAGGCTGACCTGGTAGGCGCCGATATGCTGGGTGATGCCGCCGGCCTCGCCGGAGACGACGTTGGCGCCGCGGATCGCGTCGAGCAGGCTGGTCTTGCCGTGGTCGACATGGCCCATGATCGTCACCACCGGCGGCCGCGGCTGCAGGCTCTCGGGCGGATCGACGTCGGTCTCGGTCTGGATGTCGACGTCGGATTCGGAGACGCGCACCATGCGGTGGCCGAATTCCTCGATCAGCAGCTCGGCCGTGTCCTGGTCGATCGTCTCGGTGACCGTGACGGGCGTGCCCAGCTTGAACAGCGCCTTGACCAGGTCGGCGCCGCGCTCGGCCATGCGGTTGGCGAGCTCCTGCACCGTGATCGTCTCGGGGACGACGACTTCGCGGACCTGCTTGGCGGCGGGCCCGGACTGCATGTGGTGGCGGCGCTCCTTCTCGCGGGCGCGGCGGAGCGCGGCCAGCGAGCGGGCGCGGCTGTCGTCCTCGCCGGAAAGGGCGCGGGTGTCGGTGAGCTTGCCCGAATGGCGGCGGTCGTCGCCGCCGCGCGGCGGGCGGCCGGGACGGGCCGGTTCGGGGCGCTTGGCGGCGGGCGCATGGTGCTTGGGCCGGGCATGGCCGCGGCGCGCCTCGTCCTCATCGTCAGCGGCGGCGGGCGCCGCAGCCGGTGCGTCGGCCGGCACCGGCGGCGCCTCGGCGGCGCGCTTCGCTTCCTCCTCGGCGCGCTGGCGCGCTTCCTCGTCGGCGCGCCGGTTGTCCTCGGCGCGGCGCTTCTCGTCCTCGGTCGCTTCCTGGGCCTCGCGATGCTCGCGCCGGCGCGCTTCCTCGAGCGCGGACAGCCGGGATTCCTCGGCCTCGCGGAGAAGCCGGTCCTGGAGCTCGCGCCGGGCGGTCGCGTCGTTGACCGGCCGCTGCGGCGCGGCCGGCTTCGCCGCCGGCTGCGCGGGTTCCGCGCGCGCCGCGGGGGCGGCCGGCTTGGGCGCCTCCTCGACGGGCGATTGCGGAAGGGGATCGCCGGGCCGGCGCAGCGTCCGCGCCTTCTTGGTCTCCACGATCACCGTGTTCGAGCGGCCGTGGCTGAAGCTCTGCTTCACCTTGCCGACTTCGACGGTGCGCTTGAGGCCGAGCGGCGCCCGCGCTCCCAGCTTCGGCTTGTCAGTCGTCTCGCTCATAAAGTCCTTCGTTCAATCAACAGCCGACGCATCCGGCGAACCGGCCGATGCGGCGCTCAGCCCTGCCTCAGATCCGATAAAAGCGCCCCACCGCCGGAGCGCATGGCCCACACGCGCGGCGGCAGCGCGATCCGTCAATGCGATATGTACCACATTCTGCCGCCCGAGCGCCAACGCCAATATGGCTCTGTCCAAAGGAAAAACCAGACCGCGGCCCTGTCCTCCGCCCATGCGCCACGCCTGGTCGAGCTTGCGATTGCCGTCCTCGCCCGCGTCGCAGGCGTGAAGGAGCATGCGCAGCTCGCCGCGCCGCGCCGCGACTTCGATCTTCTCGGCGCCCGTGATGAGATTGCCTGCCCGCGCCTCGAGGCCGAGCCGGTCGAGCGCCTGCTGCCTCAGCGCCGTCTCGATCCGCGCGCCGAGATCCGCCGGCGCCTTGACGTCACGCGACTTGAACGCCCGCGCCAGCGCGCCCTTGAGCTTGCCGTTCGCCTGCGCCTTTTCGAGCGCCGCGCGATCGACGCCGAGCCACGCCCCGCGCCCCGGCGCCTTGGCGCGCACGTCCGGCAGCACTTCGCCTTCAGGGCCCAGCGCGAGGCGGATGAGGTCGGCGCGAGCGCCATGTTCCCCGGAGAGGACGCACTTACGCTCGGGGACGTGCCGTTCGTCCGCTACGGTGTCATTGGGAGGATTCCGCAACCGCGTCCTCCCCTGCATCGGCCCCGGCGTCGGCGCCACTGGCGGCGGGAGCCTCGTCCTCGAACCAGTGGGCGCGGGCCGCCATGATGATCTCGTTGCCCTGCTCCTCGCTGAGGCCGTAGTCGGCGAGCAGGCCGCCCTTGTCCTCGGGCCGGTTCGACTCGCGCTGGCGGCGCTGCTCGGGCCTTTTCTTGGCCACGAGCTCGTCGGTGGCGAGGTCGGCGAGGTCGTCGAGCGTCTTGATGTTGACCTTGCCCAATGTCACCAGCATCTGCTCGGTGAGATAGGGCATTTCGGCGAGCTCGTCGGAGACGCCCATCGCCCGGCGCTCCTCGCGCGCCGCGTCCTCGCGCCGCTCGAGCGCCTCGGCCGCGCGGCTCTGCAGCTCGGTGGCCAGCTCGTCGTCGAAGCCCTCGATCGAGGCGAGCTCGTCGAGCTCGACATAGGCGACCTCCTCGAGCGCGCCGAAGCCTTCGGCGACCAGCAACTGGGCCAGCGTCTCGTCGACGTCCAGTTCCTCCTGGAACATGGTCGACCGCTCGACGAACTCGCGCTGGCGCTTCTCGCTGGCGTCGGCCTCGGTCATGATGTCGATCGCCGATCCGGTCAGCTGCGACGCGAGCCGGACGTTCTGGCCGCGCCGGCCGATGGCCAGGCTGAGCTGGTCGTCGGGGACCACCACCTCGATCCGCGCCTCCTCTTCGTCGATGACGACGCGGCTGACCGTGGCCGGCTGCAGCGCGTTGACGACGAAGGTGGCGAGGTCGGGCGACCAGGGGATGATGTCGATCTTCTCGCCCTGCAGCTCCTGGACGACCGCCTGGACGCGCGACCCCTTCATGCCGACGCAGGCGCCGACCGGGTCGATGCTCGAATCATGGCTGATCACGCCGATCTTGGCGCGGCTGCCCGGATCGCGCGCGGCCGCCTTGATCTCGATGATGCCGTCGTAGATTTCAGGCACCTCCTGCGCGAACAGCTTCTTCATGAAATCCGGGTGCGCGCGGGAGAGGAAGATTTGCGGCCCGCGATTTTCGCGGCGGACGTTGGAGATGAGCGAGCGGGTGCGGTC
>JAXDPC010000073.1:0-11144 GCA_034668525.1 Sphingomonadales bacterium | reverse complement strand
GCCCGATCGAGGCGATGGTCGGCTTCCTGCCGCGCACCCACGGCTCGGCGCTCTTCACCCGCGGCGAGACCCAGGCGATCTGCACGACCACGCTCGGCACCAAGGACGCCGAGCAGATGATCGACGGCCTCGAAGGCCTCACTTACTCGCGCTTCATGCTCCACTATAATTTCCCGCCCTACAGCGTCGGGGAGGTGGGCCGCTTCGGAGCGCCGTCGCGGCGCGACACCGGCCACGGCAAGCTCGCCTGGCGGGCCCTGCACGCGGTGCTGCCGAGCCACGAGGAATTCCCCTACACGATCCGCGTCCTCTCCGACATCACCGAGAGCAACGGCTCCTCGTCGATGGCGACGGTGTGCGGCGGCAGCCTCGCCTTGATGGACGCCGGCGTGCCGATCAAGCGGCCGGTCTCCGGCATCGCCATGGGCCTGATCAAGGAAGGCGAGGATTTCGCGGTCCTCTCCGACATCCTCGGCGACGAGGACCATCTCGGCGACATGGACTTCAAGGTCGCCGGCACCAGCGAGGGCATCACCTCGCTGCAGATGGACATCAAGATCGCCGGCATCACCGAGGAGATCATGCGCGTCGCCCTGGCCCAGGCCAATGCGGGCCGCGCCCACATCCTCGGCGAGATGGCCAAGGCGCTCGGCGACGTGCGCGGCGAGCTCTCGGCTCACGCGCCCCGGATCGAGACCATGCAGATCGACAAGGCCAAGATCCGCGACGTCATCGGCACCGGCGGCAAGATCATCCGCGAGATCGTCGCCACCACCGGCGCCAAGGTCGACATCGACGATGAGGGGATCATCAAGATCAGCTCGTCCGACGTGAACCAGATCGAGGCGGCGCGGCAGTGGATCCAGGGCATCGTCGAGGAGCCCGAGGTCGGTCGGATCTACACCGGCAAGGTGGTCAATCTGGTCGATTTCGGCGCGTTCGTGAACTTCATGGGCGGCAAGGACGGCCTCGTCCACGTCTCGGAGATCCGGAACGAGCGCGTCGAGCGTGTGTCCGACGCGCTGGCGGAAGGCCAGGAAGTCAAGGTCAAGGTCCTCGAGATCGACCCGCGCGGCAAGGTCCGCCTGTCGATGCGCGTCGTCGACCAGGAGACCGGCGAGGAGCTGCCCGACACCCGGCCGCCGCGCGAGCCCCGCGAAGGCGGCGACCGCGGCCCGCGCAGCGACCGTGACCGCGGCCCCAGGCGTGACGGCGGCGGCGGACGCGGCGGCGATCGTGATCGCGGCCCGCGCCGTGACGGCGGCGGAGACCGCGACCGCGGCCCGCGCCGCGAAGGCGGCGGCGACCGTGATCGCGGCCCGCGCGGCGAAGGCGGAGACCGCGACCGCGGCCCCCGCCGCGACGGCGAGGGCAGCGGCGGCGAAAACCGCGGCGGCGACCGTCCGCAGCGCGAGCCGGAAGGCGATCCGGAATTCGCTCCGGCCTTCCTGGTCCGCGACGACGATTGATCGACCCCCGCTCGTCCTGAGCTTGTCGAAGGACGTCCGGAGCTAAAGAAGAGGCCCCGCCAGCGATGGCGGGGCCTTTTTCATTCACGCGTAGGCGCCAAGCCCGCCGAGCACCCGGTCGCGCCGGCTACCCCGCAGACAGGGGAGCGGCGAGTTCGCCCCTTCTCGTAGCAGAATGAGATAGGCGTTGAGCGCGGAGGTGATCCGCTCCCGAACGGCCGTCTGGTCGAGAGACATGAGCCGACCCTCTTCGTCTCGATGCTCCTTGCGCGCAGCCAAGCCGCTCGCCACCATATCGGCATGAACAGTGCCGATCTGATCACGGCGGCCACCATCATTGCGCGGAGCGGGGACCTCGCCGACGAGGAGCAGGCGGAGCGGCTGGTCGCGGCGGGTTTCGAGGAGTCGGTTGCGTACCGGCTGGTCGCATTCCTTCCTTCGGCCTTCGCGCGACCGGTCCTCGAGGAGCTCGGCGTGACCGAGTTCGGGGGCGGGTCCGTGGACGACGAGGACGGCGCCATGATCAGCTTCTGGCTCGAGGATCAGCCGGAATATTGCGCGGCGCTGGCCCTGGCACGCGAGCATCGCAGGGTCGGGATCATTCCCAGCGAAATCTACGCGACGATCGTCGAGGGCACAGCCGAGATCGAGGCGCTCAGCAAAGCCCGCAACCAGGGCCAGAAGTTCAAGGGCGGAACCATCGCGATCGCGCTCAACTCCAGCAGCCATGCCGCGCATGTCGTGCGCGACGAGCGTGGCGGCGATTCCGCTGAGCGCGGCGCCCGGCCCGAAGGCGGCTGGGCCTCGTTGTGCGCCCGGTCGCAGGCCCTGTTTCGGCGGCTGAAGGACCTGCGGCGCGTCCTGCCGCCGGATGCGCCGTGACTGGTCCCGCCGGAAGATTAGGCGGGCATAGGCTCCATCCCGCGCCCAGCGGAGACGAAGCTGCGCCTGCCGCGTTTCATCCGCATGAGCTTCACCCTCTTCCTCGTCCTTATGGCCCTCGCCGGCCTCGCCGCGGCCCTCTGGGTGCTGGCGAGCGGCCTTCGCGGCGGTGACGCCGCCTACCGACGGGCGCAGAAACGGGCTGGGCTTGGCCTCGCCGCCTTGCTGCTCGCGCTCGGGCTGGTGCAGATCGGGCAGACGGAGCGAGTGGTGCAGAGGTTGACGGCGCCGCCGGTGGACGGAAGCTGGACCGCTTTGTCGATCGACGGGCGGGCGGTGGCGGCGGGGGCGTGGCGGGTGTCGGTCGAGCGGGGCAGGGTCTCGGGCGGGCGGGACGATTGCAATGACTGGGGGTATCAGGAGGCCGCAGAGCCGAACGGCCAGCGGATGATCGTCTCGACCCTGGTCGGCTGCCGCGAGGACGATCCGGTGCGCCGCGCCTATTGGGTGATGGCGACCGCGCCCGATGCGGCCGTCGCGCTGCGCGAGGACGGGACGCTGCGGCTCGCCGCGCGCGGTCACGAAGGCCTGTTCGGCCGGTGCCGCTGGCAGCGCGAGGCGCCGCCGCCGGGCAGCCGGAGCACGGGGCGGCAGGTGTGCGTGTAGGAACAGCCTCTGGCTGCCCCTTTCTCGGGCGGTGGAGGGGGACAGCCAGATAGGCTGTCGCCTAGTTCCTTTCCCGAGCCTCGACCGCCTGGTGGGCCGCATCTTCGGCGAGGAGGCGGCGGGAGCGGACGATCAGGTCCACCCAGTCGGCGAAGGCGGCGGCGAGGCCGGTGATCAGGTCCTTGAGCGGGCCTTCCTTGAGGCAGCCGTCGGCGTCGAAGCTGTCGCCGGTGACGTGGCCGAGATAGGCTTCGGGCTGCTGCATGACCGGCATGTTGAGGAAGACGCAGGCCTGGCGGAGCTGGTGGTTGGCGCCGAAGCCGCCGATCCCGCCGGGCGAGGCGCTGACGATCGCCGCCGGCTTCCGGTCCCAGACGCTCTCGCCATAGGGGCGGGAGCCGACGTCGACCGCGTTCTTGAGCACGCCGGGCACGCCGCGATTATATTCGGGCGTGCAGAAGAGGATCCCGTCGGCCCCAGCGATCTCCTCGCGGAAGCGGACATATTCGGGCGGGGGCGCGGCGTCGTAATCCTGGCTGTAGAGCGGCAGATCGCCGATCCCGACGATGCGACAATCGAGCTTGTCGGACGCGAAGGCGCAAATCGATCGCGCGACCTTGCGGTTGATGCTGTCCTTGCGGAGGCTGCCGACGACGATCGCGACGCTGTGCCGGTCCATGGCGGCTGTCCTTCTTCGAGGCCCCGCGGCGTCAATGAACGCTGGCCGGGAAGGTTGCGCGGCGTGGAGCGGCGCGCCATTGCCTGGCGGATGATCTGGAGCCCGTGCCTTCGCTCAGCTTCGGCGTGCCTCCTGCTTGCGCTGGCAACCTGCGCGGCGGGGCCGCGCGCGCCGGCCGCGCCCCGGACGCCGGGCGAGGAGCTGATCGCGATCGAGAGCTCTCCGGGGCCCTTTTGCGGACGGTGCGAGACGCTGAAGCTCACCGCCTCGTCGACCGGCCAGGTCTGGATCGAGCGGGGCTATTGGGCCGGCGAGTACAGCATCTGGCAGGTGCGGCGCCGGCGGGTGCGGGTGACGCCCGAGCGGTTCGCGCAGTTGCGCGAGCATCTGCGGCCCCATCGGCCGCAGGGCGAGCTCCTGCTCGACCGTCCGGAAGCGTGCAGCTACTTCGAGGACGACGCGGGCGAAGTCCGGGTCGAATGGCGGGGCGGCGGCGGCGATTCCCGGCTCCGCTACGATTTCGGCTGCGACGGCGATACGCGCCGCGCCATGGCGGACGCCCTCAGGCGCGCGCCGCGCCCGCTCGGGATCCACGGACTCCGGGCGCTTCCGGGCTACCGGTAGCGGGTCGTCATTGCGCGTTGACGTGGACGCTGCCGGAATTGACGTCCACTTCAGCGGGGCCGTTGCCGAGCTGGTTGCGGGTCTGCTCGATCAGGGCTTCGGCCTCGTTGGAGAGGCGACGCTCCTGCTCCGCGACGAGATTCTCGGCGCCCGCCTCATATTCGCGGCCCTTGTTCTCGACCTCGCCGGCGAGGGCGTTGAACTGCTCGGCGACCGACGGCTCGTCGCGGCAGGCGGCGAGGCCGAGCAAGACGAATTGGGGGAAGAGAAGAGCGAAAAGACGCGTGCGCATCAGCATCCCTTACGTCATTCCCGCTCAAGCGGGAATCCAGTCCGTCTCGGTGCGGGCGACAGCACGTCCGGATTCCTGCTTTCGCGGGAATGACGCGGAAAAGTGCCCGACCGATGAGTGGGGAGCTTCTGTTGCTCGGTGCTCCCCGTACCGCCGTAACCGCTTCTGTTGCCCGGTGCGATCCAACCGCGCTTTTGTCCTTGTAACTCAGTCCGTGAGGACCTTGTTACGCGGCAATTGCGAGCGCCTCGTTATCGTTGGCACTTGTGTGATGGGCCGTTGCGGTGGTCCCATTCCGGGCGAAAGCTGCGCTTTTCAACACACGTCGATCCTGGTTCGGCCCCATCAGAAGCGGAGCCCGCGAGGTCGACACGCATGAAGCGTGCCGCCCTAGCGGACTCAGCTCTTGGTGGAGCCGCCGGGTACCGCCCCCGGGTCCGCTGCGTCTATTGCACGCAACACTTTATCGCCATAGCCGGGCAAGCCCGGCACCACCCATATAGGCCTTTTTCGCTTAAGTTGAAGGGCCCGCCGGGTCGCGGCGCGCCCGCAGCTCGTCCCGGATCTCGCGCAACAGGACGACCTCGGCCGGATCCGCCGCCGGCGCGGCCGGGGCGGCGTTGCGCTCCATCGCCCGGCGCAGCGCCCTGACGATCAGGTAGATGATGAAGGCGACGATCAGGAAGTTGACCAGCGCGGTGACGAGCTGGCCGTAGCCGATCATCGGGACTCCCGCTTCCTTCAACGCAGCGTAATTGTGCGGGTCGACGCCGGCGGGCGCCTCGCCGAGCAGGATGAAGTAGCTCGAGAAATCGAGCCCGCCGAAGATCCAGCCGATCACCGGCATCAGCACGTCGTCGGTCAGCGAGGTGACGATTCCGGTGAACGCCGCGCCGATGATCACGGCCACGGCCAGGTCGACGACGTTGCCGCGCGTCACGAACTCCCGAAAGCCGCCCATGCCTGTTCTCCCCTTATTCCGTTGCGGTCCGTGACCCGAATGCCTAACTCATCGGCGTGGTCTTCGATAGGGAGGGGCAATTGACCCGCACGCGCCTGCTCGCGATCTTCGCGCCGATCCTCGTCATCCTCTCGGCCTGCGGCATCAATTCGGTGCCGGCCGCCGAAGAAGTCGCCAAGGCGCGCTGGGCCGACGTCCAGGTCTATTATCAGCGCCGCGCCAATCTGATCCCGAACCTGGTCGCCACGGTGCGCGCCGCCGCCGCCTCCGAGGAGCGGATCCTCACCAACGTTACCGAGGCGAGGGCGAACGCGACCCGGATCACGCTTACTCCCGAGCAGCTCAACGATCCCGCCGCGATGTCCCGCTATCAGGACGCGCAGAACCGGCTGAGCGCCGCCATCCTGCCGCTCCGCCAGCTCCAGGAGCAATATCCGGAGCTGCAGAGCCAGCGCAATTTCGGCACTTTGATGAGCCAGCTCGAAGGCACGGAGAACCGGATCGCGGTCGCCATCCGCGACTATAACGAGGCGGTGAGGGCCTATAATACGGAGATCCGCACCTTCCCCTCGGTGATCGGCGCCCGGGTCATTCACGGCGCGCGGCCGATGGTGCCGTTCCAGGCGACCGCTCCGAACGCGGACCAGGCGCCGACGGTCGACTTCGGCAACGGCGGCTGACCCGCCGGTTAAGCTGCGGATGCGGCCGACCCTCTTCTTCGCGATCGCGTTGCTCGCCGCGGGGTGCGACGCGCCGAGTGCCGCGCCTGCGAACGCCGCCACGGGGCCCCAGCTTCCCGCGCTCACCGGCCGCGTGGTCGACCAGGCCGATGTCATCCCGCCGGAGCGCGAGCAGGCGCTCACCGCCGCGCTCGCCGCGGTGGAACGCGAGGCGGGGCCGCAATTCGTCGTCGTCACCGTCCCCTCGCTGGGCGGCCGCCCGATCGAGGAGGTCGGGGTCGAGCTGGGCCGCCGGTGGGGAATCGGCGACGCGCGCCGCGACGACGGCGTGCTGCTGATCGTGGCGCCGAACGAGCGCAAGGTGCGGATCGAGGTCGGCTACGGGCTCGAAGCGTCGCTGAGGGACGAGCGCTGCGCCGAGATCATCGACCGCGACATCCTGCCCCGCTTCCGCGAAGGCGATCTGGTCGGCGGCATCGAGGCGGGCAGCGCCGCGATCATCGCGAGGCTGAGAGCGTCCCCGACGAGAGACCCGGCATGAGGATCGTGCGGCTCTTCCTGCTGCTGCTCGCTTTTTGCGCCGCGCCCGCCGCCGCGCAGAATTTCCCGCAGCTGACGGGCCGCATCGTCGACGCGGCGAACCTGCTCGATCCCGCCCAGGAGGCGGAGCTGACGCAGCGGCTGGAGGCGCTGGAGCAGGCGTCGTCGCGCCAGCTGGTCGTGGCGACGGTGCCGAGCCTCGAAGACCGGCCGATCGAGGAATATGGCTATCAACTCGGCCGCCACTGGCGGATCGGCCAGAGCCAGGCGAACAACGGCACCATCCTCCTCGTCGCGCCCAACGAGCGCAAGGTCCGGATCGAGGTCGGTTACGGGCTCGAGGGGATCCTGACCGACGCGCTCTCGCACCAGATCATCGAGGAGCGGATCCTGCCGCGCTTCCGCGAGGGCGACATGGCCGGCGGCATCGTCGACGGCGCCGGCGCGATCATAGAGCAGCTCGGCGCGCCGCCCGAGCAGGCGGAACAGCGCGCGCTGCAGGCCGCCGAGGCGCAGCGCGCGCGCTCGCGCGACGATTCGGGCGGGACCCCGATCGGCCTCATCTTCTGGATGATCGTGCTCTTCTTCGTGATCATCCCGCTGCTCCGCCGTGCCCGCCGCGGCCGCCGCTACGGCCGCCGCCGCGGCGCCTGGGGCAGCCCGGTCGTGATCTGGGGCGGCGGTGGCGGCTGGGGCAGCTCGGGCAGCAGCTGGGGCGGCGGCGGCGGCTGGGGCGGGGGCGGCGGCGGCTTCTCCGGCGGCGGCGGCTCGTTCGGCGGCGGCGGCGCTTCGGGAGGGTGGTGATGCTGCGCTTCAGCGAGGAAGACCATCGGCTGGTGACCGAGGCGGTGGCGCGGGCCGAGCGGCTCAGCGACGGCGAGATCGTCACCATCGTCGCCGAGCGCTCCGACGCCTATCACGACGTCGCCTTGCACTGGTCGGTGCTGGCGATGCTGCTGGTGCCGGCCGCGTTCGCCGCCGCCCCGCAGGGCTTCGTCGACGACGTCGGCGCGATCCTGCTCGGCTGGAACGCCGAGCTGACCCGGCCGCTGCTGATGCTGTTCCTGGTGATCAAGCTCGCGATCGTCTTCCTGATCGTCCGACTGCTCCTCGCCTGGCGGCCGCTGAGGATGGCGCTGACCCCGAGCGGGACCAAGAACCGCCGCGTCGGCCGCCGCGCGCTCGAGCTGTTCCGCGTCGCCGCCGAGAAGAAGACTCATGGCCGCACCGGAATCCTCCTTTATCTGTCGCTGATGGAGCGGCGGGCCGAGATCGTCGCCGACGAGGCGATCCATTCCAAGGTCGAGCCCGAGGTGTGGGGCGAGGCGATGGTGGCTTTGATCGACGAGGTGAAGGCCGGACGGCCGGGCCGGGGCATGGCGCGCGCGGTCGACCTGATCGGCGAGGTGCTGGCGAGGACGCTGCCCAAGACGCTCGCCGATCCGAACGAGCTTCCGGACCGGCTCATCGAGCTGTGAGCTCCGGGGACGGGGATCCGGAGGAAACGGTCTGGCAGGGCCGCTTCCTCGCCGCGAAGCGCCGCGGCAAATGGGAATATGTCTCGCGCACCCGCGGCGTCAGCGCCGCCGTGATCGTCGCCGTGGACGACGGCCATGTGCTCCTCGTCGAGCAGTTCCGCGCGCCGCTCCAGAAGATGTGCATCGAGCTTCCGGCCGGCCTGGTCGGCGACGAGACCGAGGGCGAGGAGGTCGCGGCGGCGGCGATCCGCGAGCTCGAGGAGGAGACCGGCTACCGGGCCGGGCGGATGGTCGAGCTGGGGCGGTTCTTCGCTTCGCCCGGAATGTCGGCCGAGGGCTTCACTTTGCTGCGGGCGGCGGAACTGACGCGGACCGGCGCAGGCGGCGGCGTCGCCGGAGAGGACATCCAGGTCCACCGCGTGCCGCTCGCCGAGATTGCGGACTTTGTCGCCCGCAAGCGCGCGGAGGGCGCGGCGGTGGACGGCAAGATGCTGCTCCTGCTCGCGTCGGACCTCATTGGGTCTGGACGAGCGACTCCCTGACGTCCCAGCGGCCGTCGAGCCATGCGACGATCTCGCGCGCGCCGGGATGCTCGAACGCGCCGTAGCGCTCGAGCAGCCGGGGGAGGCGCTCGCCGAGCCGGTCGCGGCCGCGGTCCTGGAGCAGGAGCAGATCGAGCCGGACGCGGCGGGCGAGCCCGGCGCCGAGCACGGTCTTCGCGGCGCGGTCCCAGGCGCGGCCATATTCATAGGTCTCGCCGGCGGCGTAGCTCTCCGCGAGGGTCAGCGCCGGGATCCGGCTCAGCACCGGCTGCGAGGCCGGGTTGATCCCGTGGGCCGCGAGATGAGCGCCGATCGCGGCCGGGCGGCCGGTGAAGGCGCGCAGGTGCAGGTGCTGCGACATGCGGGCGCCGTCGTTCACCGGATAATTGTCCCACAGGAAGGGCCTGCGGCGCAGCGCCGCGGCGACCCGCTCGAGATGGCCGGGCGTGATTTCGTGGGCGCAGACCTCCTCGCCGGTCCACATGATCTCGATCGCCGGATCGAGGAGGCGGCCGAGATCCTCGAGATAGAAGGCCGGGCGCGGGCCGAAGGCGACGTCGAGGATCGGGTCGTCGGAATAATAGCTCGGGCAGAAAGCGAGCCGCTGGGAGACCGGGTGCTCCGCCGCGAAATGGACGATTGCCGCCTGGCGCTCGGCGAGATCGGGAATGTCGCCGCGCATGTCGTCGAACAGCAGAGCGAGATCGTCGGGCTCCAGCTCGGCGAGCATGTCGAGCCTGGCGGCGAGCGGCGCCTGCCAGCCGTCGCCCTCCCGAAGGTGAAGCTCGAACGGGCTGAGGCCGAGGCCGAAGCGGACCTGGCGGGCGCGGCAATGATCGCGGAAGGCGGCGAGGGCCGCCATCTCCGCGGACGGATGCGGCTCCTGCCAGCGTTCGCGCAGAAAAGCGTCGGACTTGGGGGCGTAGAGATAGAAAGCGAAACCGTGCGGAGCGAGGAAGTCGACGGCCGCCCGCCTTTCCTCCCAGCTCCAGGGCAGGCCGAAAAAGCCTTCGATGATGCCGAGCGGCGGAGTCATATCTCGAGCACGTTGATCGCGGCGTGGACGGCGGCTTCGATCTCATTGCGCTTCAGCCCCGCCGGAATGGGCTCGCCGAAGCGCATGGTCACCGTCCCGGGCCGCTTGACCAGGCCGCGGGCCGGCCACAGGCGGCCGCTGTCGAGCGCGAGCGGCGCCACCGGCAGCCGCAGGGCGCGGTAGAGGCCGGCGAAGCCCGGCTGGAGCGGCGGCTGCTCGCCGGGCGCGACCCTGGTCCCCTCGGGGAAGATGACGATCGCGCGATCCTCGGCGATCGCGGCTTCGGCGGCGCGCATCATCCGCCGCAGCGCCGCGGCGCCGCCTTCGCGGTCGACCGGGATGCAGCCGTAGCGCCGCGTCACCCGGCCGAAGAGCGGGATGTCGGCGAGCTGGCGCTTCATCACGATCGCCGGCTGGTCGAGGATCAGCACGATCTCGAGCGTCTCGAACATGGACTGGTGCTTGGCGGCGACCAGCACCGCGCCCGCCGGCACCGGCCCCTCGACCCGGCTCCTGATGCCGAGGATCGCCGCCGCGCAGGAGCGATGGAAGCGCGCCCAGCGCGTGACGTGGCGGCGCAGCGGTCCCGTTCCCAGCAGGCTGATCGGAAAGGCGGCGAGGACGAAGAAGATCGTCGCGCCGTAGAAGACCAAGGCGAAGGCGATCGAGCGCAGGGCGGCCATCAGATGCCGACGAGGCCCGCGAAGTGGCGCAGCAGGAACTTGTTATATTCGGTGAAGAGCTGGCGGTGGCTGGGATTGGACTGGACCGCGTCGCCGACGATGGTGACGTCCTCGCCCATCCGGTTGGCAATCTCGAACTTCGCGCGCGGCATGTGCCAGTCGGTGGTGATCAGGCGCAGCGAGCGGAAGCGGCGCCGCTGCATCCAGCGCGCGACCTCGTCGGCGTTGGAGCGGGTGTCGATCGCCTCGCGGCCGAGATCGATGCAGCATTCGAACAAGGCCGGGTCGACGCGGTGGCGATCGGCGAGCTCCTCCGGGCGGACCGTGCGCTGGACTCCGGAGATCAGCATCCGGCTGGCGAGCCGGCGCCGCAGCGTGTCGAGGCCGCGTTCGATCCGCCCCGCGCCGCCGGTCAGCACGACGACCGCGTCGGTCCGGCGGTCGCCCGCCGGTTGGGGCAGCATCACCACGAACAGGGCGTAGCCGAGCAGATAGAGCAGGAAGAGGAAGGCCCAGATGCGGACGGTGAAGCGGATCATAGGAGCCGCCCCAATGCCCGCAGGATCGTCCAGCGGGCAACCAGCATCGCGAGGCCGACGCCGGCCGCCGGCA
>JAXDPC010000072.1:0-3375 GCA_034668525.1 Sphingomonadales bacterium | reverse complement strand
GAAGCGACGATCCCGCGGTTGCCCGGTTCATCTGGAAGCAAGCACAATTTAATCTCTCGTCCGGCGCGGTTGCGGCGCGCCGGTCACCCCGCTAATCGGGCGCCGCGCTCCCTATCGGCGGCGACTCCTCGAACCGCCGCGAGACAAAGCAGGAAAGGTTGGATAGCGGCCTCATGGCTCGGAAGAAGATCGCGCTGATTGGCGCCGGAATGATCGGCGGCACGCTCGCCCACCTCGCCGCCGTCCGGGAGCTTGGCGACATCGTGCTGCTCGACGTCGCCGAGGGCATCCCGCAGGGCAAGGCGCTCGACCTCGCCCAGGCCGGCCCGGTCGAAGGCTATGACGCGGCGCTGACCGGCACCCAGGATTATGCCGAGATCGCCGGCGCCGACGTCTGCATCGTGACCGCAGGCATCGCCCGCAAGCCCGGCATGAGCCGCGACGATCTGCTCGGCATCAACCTCAAGGTGATGAAGGCGGTCGGCGAGGGCATCAGGGCCCATGCCCCCGACAGATTCGTGATCTGCGTCACCAACCCGCTCGACGCGATGGTCTGGGCATTGCGCGAATTTTCCGGGCTGCCGCACAGCCAAGTGGTGGGCATGGCCGGCGTCCTCGACAGCGCCCGCTTCCGCCATTTCCTCGCCGAGGAGTTCGGAGTGTCCGTGCAGGACGTCACCGCCTTCGTGCTCGGCGGTCATGGCGACACGATGGTGCCGATCGTCCAATATTCCACCGTCGCCGGAATCCCGATCCCCGACCTGGTCGCGATGGGCTGGTCCACGCAGGACAAGATCGACGCGATCGTCCAGCGCACCCGGTCGGGCGGCGGCGAGATCGTCGCTCTGCTCAAATCCGGCTCGGCTTATTACGCGCCGGCGACCAGCGCGCTCGAGATGGCCGAGGCGTTCCTCAAGGACAAGAAGCGCGTCCTCCCCGCCGCCGCCTTCCTCAGCGGCCAGTACGGCGTCGAGAATCTCTATGTCGGCGTGCCCGTCGTGATCGGCGCCGGCGGGGTCGAGCGCATCGTCGAGATCGAGCTGGACGAGACGGCGCGGGCGAATTTCGACGTATCCGTGGAGGCGGTGAGGGACCTGCTGGAGGCGTGCCGGGGGATCGACGAAAGCTTGCGATAGAGGAGAGCCGGGATGGGCCGCTTCATCGAGACCGTCACCAGCCTCGTTCCGGACGTCCTCTTCGTGATGACGGAAGGGCCGCTCGGCTGGCTCACTTATCTGATCGGATTGATTTTCATGTTCCTCACCTTGAGGTCGCTGTGGAAGGGGCGCATCCGCCGCTTCTTTGCGGTGGCCCTGTCGGCCCTGGTGATCGGTATCCTGGGATATTTCTACGCATTCACGATGCACCCCAGCTACGAAGCCATGGCAGTGCTTTTCTTCTCGGCATTCATCGTCATCGTGGCGGTCGTGACGGTCGTGCTGGGCCTGCCGGTCCACATCCTCGGCCGGCTCTCGGCGCGGCGCATTGAAGAAGCGGAAGCCGCATGAGCATCCTCGTTGATATCAACACGCGAGTCATCACCCAGGGCATGACCGGGGAGACCGGCACCTTCCACACCGAGCAGGCGATCGCCTACGGCACCAGGATGGTCGGCGGCGTGACGCCAGGGAAGGGCGGGCAGACCCATCTCGGGCTGCCGGTCTACGACACCGTCGCGGAGGCGGTGAGGGAAACGCAGGCGGACGCGTCGGTGGTCTACGTGCCGCCCGCTTTCGCCGCGGACTCGATCCTCGAGGCGGTCGACGCCGAGGTGCCGCTGATCGTCTGCATCACCGAGGGGATTCCGGTGCTCGACATGGTGCGGGTGAAGCGGGCGCTGACGGGCTCCAGGTCGCGGCTGATCGGGCCGAACTGCCCGGGCGTCCTCACCCCGGACGAGTGCAAGATCGGCATCATGCCGGGCAACATCTTCAAGAAGGGCTCGGTCGGCGTGGTCAGCCGCTCCGGGACGCTCACCTACGAGGCGGTGTTCCAGACGACCAACGAGGGGCTGGGCCAGAGCACGGCGGTGGGCATCGGCGGCGATCCGGTCAACGGCACCAGCTTCATCGACGTGCTCGAGCTGTTCCTCGCCGACGACGAGACCAGGTCGATCATCATGATCGGCGAGATCGGCGGCTCGGCCGAGGAGGATGCGGCGCAGTTCCTCAAGGACGAGGCGAAGCGGGGGCGGTCCAAGCCTACCGTCGGTTTCATCGCCGGGCGTACCGCCCCGCCGGGCCGGCGGATGGGCCACGCCGGCGCGATCGTGTCGGGCGGCAAGGGCGGCGCCGAGGACAAGATCGCCGCGATGGAAGAGGCTGGAATCCGCGTCTCGCCGAGCCCATCTGAGCTGGGCACGACCCTTCGGGAGCTGTTGAAGGGTTAGAGGGGACAGTTACTTTCCCGCACGCCCGCGCTCATACGGGCTGCGACGTGCGGAAAAGTAACTGTCCCCAAGCGTTCCCGGCGAAGGCGACGATGAAGGCATGAGCTCAGTGGATATTTCAGGCGGCGTCGAGGGCGAGCAGGGTCCGAGCTGGGCGCGCGACAACTGGCCTCTGGTCGAGCTCGACGAGCTCAATGCCGGGCTCGACCCGACGCGCCAGGCGATCGAGCGGATTGCGAAGCAGGCCGGCGAGCGCGCCGCCGCCGCGGGCAAGTCCGACGTCGAGGTCCGCCGCGCCGCCATCGATTCGATCTGCGCGATGATGCTGATCCGCACCTATCGCGTCCGCGGCCACCTCGCCGCCGATCTCGATCCGCTGGGCCTGGTCAGGCGGGAGATGCCCGCCGACCTCACCCCCGAGTTCCACGGCTTCGCCGGCGAGGCGCTCGACCGGCCGGTCTGGCTCGGCGGCGCCCTCGGCCTCGAGCAGGCGACCGTCCGCGAGCTCGTCGAGATCCTGCGCGCCAATTACTGCGGCAAGATCGGCCTCGAATATATGCATATCAACGACCTCGAGGAGCGCCGCTTCCTCCAGGAGCGGATGGAGGGGCGCGCGGCCGAGATAAGGTTCACGCCCGAAGGCAAGCAGGCCATCCTCGCCAAGGTCGTCGAAGCGGAGCAATGGGAGACGTTCCTCGCCAGGAAATATGTCGGCACCAAGCGCTTCGGCCTCGACGGCGGCGAGTCGATGGTGCCGGCGCTCGAGGCGGTGATCAAATATGGCGGCCAGTACGGCGCCGATTCCATGGTCTTCGGCATGGCCCACCGCGGCCGCCTCAACGTCCTCGCCAACGTGATGGGCAAGCCCTATCGGGCGATCTTCTCCGAATTCGCCGGCGGCGCCGCAAATCCGGAGGATGTCGGCGGCTCGGGCGATGTCAAATACCATCTCGGGACGTCTTCGGACCGCGAGTTCGAGGGCATCA
>JAXDPC010000071.1:0-4926 GCA_034668525.1 Sphingomonadales bacterium | reverse complement strand
CCTGGTCCGCGACGTCGTCTATGCGCCCCGCCGAAGCTTGGAGATCGAGGAGGTCGGGGCGTTCGCAACCGACGCGCTGCCGGCCGGCGCGACCCGCTCCGCCCGCTGCTGGCTTGCGGAGGCGTTGGAGCGGATCAGGCGAGCTTGATCTCGCGGAGCCGCTGCTGGAGGAAGTCGTGCGCGGTGATCGGCTCCGGATAGAGGTCGGGCCGGTCGCCCGAAACGCAGTCGGGCAGGGTTTCGATCAGGAAATCCGGCCGGAAATGCAGGAAGAAGGGCATCGAGTAGCGCGACATGCCGCGCCGCTCGGGCGGCGGGTTGACGACACGGTGCGTGGTCGAGCGCAGCACATTGTTGGTCAGCCGCTGCAGCATGTCGCCGATATTGACGGCGAGCTCGCCGGGCTTCGGGCTGACCGGCAGCCAGTTGCCGTCGCGGTCGAGCAGCTGGAGGCCCGCTTCCTCGGCGCCGAGCAGCAGCGTGATGGTGTTGATGTCCTCGTGCGCGCCGGCCCGGACATTGGGGCCGTCGCCCGGGATCGGCGGGTAATGGAGCAGGCGGAGGACGGAGTTGCCGTCCTTCACAGTGTCCTCGAAATAATCGGGATCGAGGCCGAGATGGCGGGCGATCGCCTGGAGGATCCGGAGCCCGGCCTTGTCGAAGGCGGCGAACAGCTCGAGGAAGGTGTCGCGGAAGGAGCGGACCTCTTCGGGCCAGACGTTGGGCGCCATCGAGTCGCTATATTTGTGGCCCGGCGGAAGCTCGCGCCCGACGTGCCAGAATTCCTTGAGGTCGTAGGCGGTCGCGCCCTTCGCGGTCTCGATGCCGAACGGCGTGTAGCCGCGCGCGCCGCCGCCGCCCTGCATGTGGTAACGGCGTTTCACCTCCTCGGGCAGGGCGAAGAAGGCCTTGGCCTTCTCCTCGGCGCGATGGATGAGGTCGGCGGGGATGCCGTGGTCGGCGATGATCGCGAAGCCGTAACGCTCGAACGATTCGCCGAGCTCCCTGGCGAATCCCTCCGGATCGGTGTCGGAAGCGGTCAGCGAGACCGAGGCGACCGCGCGGCGCGGTTCTGCAAGCGTGCTCATGGCTCCGCTTTAGCCGATGAGCGGCGCGCCCGCTAGGCGGACGCGCGGCACCTAGGCCGGCAGCAGCAGGCCCGCCAGCGCCGCGCTCATCAGATTGGCGAGCGAGCCCGCGATCAGCGCCTTGATGCCGAGCCTGGCGATGGTCGGCCGCTGGTTGGGCGCGAGCCCGCCGGTCACCGCCATCTGGATCGCGATCGACGAGAAGTTGGCGAAACCGCACAATGCGAAGGTGACGATGGCGATCGACCGAGGGGTGAGCGTGCTGCCCTCCATGTTGCCGAGATCGATGAAGGCGACGAACTCGTTGAGGACGATCTTGGTGCCGAACAGGCCGCCCGCTTCGGCGGCTTCGTTCCAGGGCACTCCGATCAGGAACATGATCGGCTGGAAGATGTAGCCGACGAGGCGCTGGAAGCTCAGCCCTTCCAGGCCGAACCAGTGGCCGGCGCCGCCGAGCAGGCCGTTGAGCAATGCCACCAATGCCACGAAGGCGAGCACCATCGCGCCGACGGCGACCGCGAGGCGGACGCCGGTCTGCGCGCCCTGGGCGGCGGCCATGATCACGTTGGCGGGCTGCTCCCCTTCCTCGAAGGTCTCGGCGAGCTCGACCTTCTGCTCCTCGGGCTGGTCGTCGAGCGGCAGTTCGTCCGGCTGGCGCCGCTCGTCGGGCATCATGATCTTCGCCATCAATATGCCCCCCGGCGCCGACATGAAGGCGGCGGCGAGCAGATAGGGCAGGGCCGCCGGCCCGAGCAGGGTGGCATAAGCGGCGAGGATCGTGCCGGCGACCCCGGCCATGCCGACGGTCATCACCGTGAACAGCTGCGATGCCGGCAAAGCGGCGAGATAGGGCCGGATGACGAGCGGCGATTCGGACTGGCCGACGAAGATGTTGGCCGCCGCGCTCAGCGATTCGACCCGGCTGATCCCGGTCACCCAGCCGATTGCGCCGCCCACCCAGCGTACGATCCGCTGCATGACGCCGAGATAGTAGAGGATCGCGACCAGCGAAGCGAAGAAGATGATCACCGGCAGCGCGCCCAGCGCGAAGGTGTGGGCGAGGGGGTTGCTGGCCGCCGGTCCGAACAGGAATTCGGTGCCGGCATTGGCGTAGCCGAGCAGATTCTCGACGCCCCGGGCCATGGCCTGGATGCCGGCGCGGCCCCAGCTCGTATAGAGGACGAGCACGGCGATGCCCGCCTGCAGCGCGAAGGCGGCGGCGACGACGCGCAGCCGGATCGCGCGGCGGTTCGAGGAGAGCAGGAAAGCGAGCAGCAGGATCACCAGGATCCCGGCCAGCCCCATCGCAATCCGCCCGACTTCGTTGTTCATCTCGTCCCCCCGACGCCCACTACCAGACCATGCGAGTTTCGGCGGCTTTGATCGCCGCGTCCAGCTTTTCGATGGCTTCCCCGATCCCGTCGGCGACGAGCAGCTGCTCGCGCCGCGCCGAAGACATGAAGCCGCTCCCGGTCACATGGTCCATGAAGCCGATCAGCCCGTCCCAGAAACCCGCCACGTTCAAGAGGCAGAAGGGCTTGGAATGATAGCCCAATGCGTTCCAGGTCCAGGCCTCGAACAATTCGTCCAGCGTGCCGATCCCGCCGGGAATGGCGATGAAGGCGTCGGTGAGCTCGGTCATCTTCGCCTTGCGCTCGTGCATCGAGGTGACCGTGTGCAGCTCGGTGAGGCCGGTATGCGCGACTTCGAGATCGACCAGCGCCTTCGGGATCACGCCATAGGCCCTGCCGCCCGCGGCGAGCACCGAATCGGCGACGACCCCCATCAGACCGCGATGGCCGCCGCCGTAGACGAGATCGATCTGCCGCCGCGCCATCTCGGCCCCCAGCTCGCGCGCGACCCTCTCGAACAGGGGATCGGCGCCCATCGAGGCGCCGCAATAGACGGCGAGCCGCTTCACAGCAGCGAATCCACCAGCTTCCTGAGGTCCGTCTCCGGCCGCCCGCCGAAATGGGAGATCACTTCGGCGGCCGAGATCGAGCCGATCCTGAGGCACTGCTCGACCGATCGGCCCTCGGCCTGCCCGGCCAGGAAGCCGGCGGCGAACAGGTCGCCCGCGCCTGTCGTGTCCACGATCCCGCCGCCGATCGGCGCCACCGGAACGGCGACGCGGCGGCCGTGCTCGACCGCCAGCGCGCCTTCCGCACCGCAAGTCACGACGAGGAGCGGCACCTTGTCCTGGATCGCCGCGATCGCCGAGTCGCGGTCGGGCAGGCCGGCGAGCTCGCAAATCTCATTCTCGTTGGCGAACAGCAGGTCGACGGCGCCGGCTTCGAGCATCGCGATCATCTCGGCGCGGTGCGGGGCGATGCAGGCGATGTCGGAGAGCGTGAAGGCGACCTTGCGCCCCGCTTCGTGCGCGATCTTCATCGCCTGATCCATCGCCGCGCGCGGCCCCTCGGAGCGCCACAGATAGGCTTCGAGATAGAGAATCGCGGCGCTCCTGATCTGCTCCGCATCGAGCACATCGGCGGAGAGCTGGTGGGCGGCGCCGCGGAAGGTATTCATCGTCCGCTGCGCGTCCGGCGTGACCAGGATCAGGCAGCGGCCGGTCGGCAGGCCGTCGGCCTTGGCTGGGGTTTCGAACTCTACGCCGAGCGCGCGGATGTCGTGGGTGAAGATGTCGCCGAGCTGGTCGGCCGCGACCTGGCCGACGAAGCCCGCGCGTCCGCCGAGGGCGGCCACGCCCGCGACCGTGTTCGCGGCGGACCCCCCGCTCGTCTCGCGCGCGTTGCCCATCTTCGCATAGAGCCGGGTCGCTCCCGCCGCGTCGAGGACCTGCATCGATCCCTTGACCAGCCCCTCTGCGGCCAGAAAGGCGTCGTCGGCCCGTGCGATCACGTCGACGACGGCGTCGCCTATCGCAAGCACGTCGAGGCGGGTGTCGGGCAAATCGCGGCCTTCCGGGCGGTGGCGGATGCGGCTTGATGGCCGGAGAAAGGCGCGACGGAAAGTCCTTTTTGTGCGCGGCGAAAGCCGTTACGCATCGGTCATGACGACACCAGCCGCTCCCGCCATCCCGCGCTCCCTCTTCGTCTACTCGATCTTCTACGGCGGCATGGTCTGCATCGCCGGCGTGCTCGCCAACAAGCAGGTGGCGCTCGGGCCGCTCGGCGTTGAGGCGGGGATCTTCGCCTTCCTGATGCTGGTCGCGACATCGAGCGCCGTCGCGGAGCTGTTCGGGCGGGACATTGCGAACCGGCTGGTGCTGATCGGCTTCATCCCGCTCGTCTTCTCGATCCTGCTCGCGATCCTGGTCCTCGCCCTTCCGGCCGCGCACGACATGCCGGCGGACCGGCTCGGCGCATTCAACACGGTCATGGGCGGAACCCCGCGCATTTGGGCGGCGGGCATCGTCGCCTACGGCATCTCCCAATTCCTCAACGTCACCATCTTCAGCGCGCTTCGGGGGAAGGGCGAGGGACGGATGATCTGGCTGCGGGCCGCCATCGCCGCCATCCTGTCGCAGATCGTCGACACCCTGCTCTTCATCACCATCTCCTTTTACGGCGAGTTTCCGATCACCGATCTGCTGCTCGGCCAGATGCTGGCGAAGATCGTGCTCTCGGTGCTGCTGGTCCCCGTGCTCGTGCAGCTGTTCGTCTCGCTGGGCCGGCGCCTCGATGGAGCCGCAGTGCGCGAGTGACCGGCGGTCAGGCGGTGAGCCGGTGCCCCAGCTCCTCGTTGCAGCTGCGCTGCCGCCGGACCGAGACGATCAGCAGCAGATTGAGCAGACTGATCTCCATCAGGAAGTAGAAGAGCGGCGAACCGAGCGCCATGCTGAGGCCGAGCAGCAGGGTGCGGGGGTTGGCCCCGA
>JAXDPC010000070.1:0-13105 GCA_034668525.1 Sphingomonadales bacterium | reverse complement strand
CATCCTCGTCAACGACGGCGGCAAGAAGATCAACGTGATCAAGGAAGTGCGCGCGATCACCCAGCTCGGCCTCGGCGAAGCCAAGGCGCTGGTCGAGAGCGCTCCCAAGCCGATCAAGGAAGGCATTCCGAAGGCCGAGGCCGAAGAGCTCCGCAAGCGGCTCGAGGAAGCCGGCGCGACCGTCGAGGTCAAGTAAGGCTTCCGGGCAGGTTCCGGACAAAGGAAGGGCGGCTCCCCGGCGGGAGCCGCCCTTTTTCTTCGTGCGCGAGCAGTGGCCGGCGCGTCAGAGGATGATGTCGGCGGCGGTGAGCGGCTGGCCGGCGTCGATGGTCATCCGGATGAGCAGGTCCGGGGTGCCGTCCCCGTTGGTGTCGCCTTCGAGCTGCCAGACATTGGTCCCAAAGGATGGCGGGAGCATCACCGCGCGCAACTGCCCGGCCGAGGCGCCGCCGCTGGAGAAGGCCGCACTGCCGATGAAATTGAAGGCCTGGTTGCCGGCAGCATTGGCGTTGGCGTCGATGTTGAACAGATCGATCTTGTCCACCAGGTGCGTGAACCCGTTGATCTGATCGAAACTGCCGGGGGTCGGCGCAGACTCGGCGGTATTGTTGTAGCGGAAGGTATCGGAGCCGCCATTTCCGGTGAGCGTATCCCAGCCCAATCCACCGTAGATGAGATCGTTGCCGCCGCCGCCGGTCAGCGTGTCGCGGGCCGCGCCGCCGAACAGGCGGAACGCCGCGCCGGCCTCGGAGCTGCCGTCGAAGACCATGGTCTCGTTCGCGCCGAGCAGGCTGCCGTTGAACGTGATCGTGCCGCCGGCGAGCAGGCCGTCGTTCCAGACGATCGCATAGTCGAACTCGCCGTCGCCGCCGCCGACGAACTGATTGTCGGCATAGCCGCCGAGGGTGACGCTCTCGACGCCGGCCAATGCGGAGGTGAAGCCGACCGCGTTGAAGTCGATCGTGTAGTCGCCGCGCAGATAGACCGAATCGTAGCCGCCGCCGCCGACGACCGTGTCGCCGGCGCCGAAGCGGCCGTCATGGCCGAAGACGAAGATGTCGTTCTGCGCGCCGCCGGTGAGGTGATCCACGCCCTGGCCGGCGAGCAGGATGAACTTGCCGTCGAGCTCGGCCGACCCGTCGAAGGTGAAATCCTCGCCGACGCGGAGAAGGAAGCCGTTGACCTTGAAGACCGCGCCCGAGGCCACGTTCGAATTCAGCGTGGTGATGTCATAGTCGTAGAAATTGCCGGCAGTGTCGCCGTAGCCGGTGAAATTGCCCGGCGCGAGCGAGATGGTCTCGATGCCGACGATGTTGCTGTCGGTGCCGGTGCCGAGCGTGACGCCGCCGCTGTAATCGCCCTGGAGGATGATCGAATCGATGCCGCCGTCGCCGTCGACATAATCCATCTCGTCGAATGCCGCGCCGAAATAGAAGGTGTCGTTGCCGTCGAGCCCGTAGACCTCGTCGTTGCCGCCCTGCGAGAGATCCAAGACGTCGCGCTGCGGCGTGCCCATGATGATCTCGTTCAGGCTGCGGAAGTTGAACGAGGCCACGGCCGGGTCGTGATCGGAGAGGGACGGATCCGCGTCGGGGCCGGTGCCGCGCGAATTATAGCCCGTGTTGAGGTGGACGACGTCGTAGGTCGCGACCGCGCTGAGCAGGCCGTTGGCGATGACATGGTCGATCGCCTGGCTGCGGCCGTCGAACGTATAGGTGTAGCGCTCGGCCTCCGGCAGGCTCAGCGTGAGATTGTCGAAGCGGGCGCCGCCGACGCGCGCCGTGCCGTCCGCCATCGTATAGCCGGTCACCGTGGTCAGCGGCCGGTAGAAGTAGAAATCGTTGAAGTCGCCGCCCGCAACGATGCCGGCGCCCGGCGCGCTCCCCTGAATGAGGTTGAGCATCGCATAGACGTCCTGGCCGACGGAGCTGCGCTGCTGGAGATCGCTGTTGATCGGCTGCCCGGCCGTGACGTTCTGGTTGAGCTGCCAGAATTCGCCCGAGCCGCCCTTGGACGGCCAGTGATTGGCCGTGACGTAGACCTTGTTGCCCTGGAAGGTGAACTCGCCGAGCAGCGACTTGCGCGTCCCGGCCCAGTCGGTGGTGCTGATTTCGCCGCCGAGCATATTGTCGGAGAAAGCGATCAGGTCGCCCGCGTCGCGGACGCCGTCGCCGATCCGATCGGTATACATGCGGCGTTCCTCGATCGTCGCATCGGCGGCGAGGTCGCCCAGCTGGACCCGGGTCGTGTTGTAGAGGAAGCCGACGCGGATGTTGCCGTTGTTCTGCCCGCCTTCGGCATTGTAGACCGAAAGCTCGTCGACCCATTGATAGACCGCGTTCGAGCCGGCCGCCGCCGCGGCCTGGTTCAGGGCGTTGACCAGCATGGTCCAGCTGGTCGTGGCGTCGGTCCCCGTCGCGCTGATGCCGTCGCCCGCGCCCTTGCCGGCGGGATCGCTGTTTTCGCGGCCGCCATTATTGTCCTGCATCTCCTCGATCGAGATGATGTCCGGCAGCTTGAGATTGTTGAGGATCGCGTTGGCGAGCGCGGCGAAGCGCGCCGCGCCGTCGGTCGGATCGAGATTCTCGACGTTGAAGGTGGCGACGGTGAGGCTGCGCGCGTCGGCGCCGAGCGCGGTCACATCCTGCGCCGGATTGCCGGCGTTGACGAAACCGCCCGGCTCCATCGCGGTGACGAACAGCTTGCGGTCGGTGAAGTCGAAATCGATGATGCCGGTGACGTCGCCGAGCGGGTCGCCCATCGTCGCATTCTCGAGCAGCCCGGCCGGAGCCGAGATGGCAAAATCGGTGAAGTCGATTTCGATGATGTCGGGGTTGATGTCGCCGTCGTGGAGGACTCGACCGTCGAAATTGGTGTCGTCGCCGGTCGTGTCGGCCGTGTCGGGCGGTCCGATCGGAGGATCGCCCGCGATCGTATAGCCGCCGCGCGCGTTGATCTGATCGCTATTGGCGCTGTCGAGCGAGTAAGCCTGGAAATAGGGATCGCCGCCCGAAGTCTGCACGAAGCCGTCGGCGACCACCATGTTCGGGATGGTCACCAGCATGCCCTCGACCGTCTCGAAATAGGAGAGGGCGTAGACCGAGGCATCGAACGTGTCTCCGGCCCCGTCGGAGGAGTCGGTGTAATCAGGAGTGACGTCGGTCATCACCTCGTTGCGCATGTTGGTGAGCACGGGCGTGATGCTGGTGAGCGAATTGCCCTGGCTGATCACCGAGAGGCCGGTCGGATTGACCAGCACCGTCCGCGGCATCGTGGTGAAGGACTGATATTCCATCACCTGCCCGGAGACCTGGATGAGATCGCCGACGGCGACCCCGGAGACGACGACGCCGGTGGTGCCGTCGTCTCTGCGGGTCATCACGAAGATGCCTTCGGACGTGAAGGGATTGGCGTCCCAGTCCGAGCCTTCCTCGGTGATGTAATAGCCCTGGCGGTTGCCGACATTGTCGACCGCGGTGACGATGGCGCGGACGGTGACGACCGTCGTCGAGGCGACGTTGAAGGCGGTCTTTCCTTCGCCGGCGAGGATCGGGCTGTAATAGGCCGTGCCCTGGATGTCGTGGATGAAGGTCGGCTCGTCGTTGATGATCGTGCCGACGGCCAGGTTGTCGGTGATGATGGCGTTGTTGGTCGCGGAGAGCAGCTGGACCTGGAACGTCTCGTTCGATTCCGCGGCCCCGTCGCCGAGGACCGGAACGGAGATGGTCGCGCTGTTCTGGCCCGCGGCGAAATTCACCGTGCCGGTGGTCGTGACATAGTCCTGGCCGGGGCCGGTCGAGGTCGCGGTGCCGTCGGCCGTCTGGAAATTGACGTCGAAGGCGCCGGTGCCGCCGGTGCGGGTGAGGGTGAAGACCAGGTTGACGCTGCCGCTGTCGCCCTCGACGACGGAGGCGTCGGCGATCGAGACCTGGATCGGCGCGCCGTCGTCGTTGACGATCGTGCCGACGCCCTGCGCGTCGGCGATCGTGGCGCCGCTGGCGTTGCTCAGGTTGAGCAGAACCGTCTCGTCGAGCTCGGCGATCGCCTCGTCGTTGATCGTGACGGTCACCGTGGCGCTGACCTGATTGTCGGCGAAGGAGAGCGTGCCGCTGGTCGCGTCATAATCGCTGCCCGCGGTCGCGGTGCCGTTGGCGGTCGCATAGTCGACGGTGAAGGCGCCCGCCGCGACGTTGGCGCGGGTGACGGTGAAGGTCATCGTCCCCGCAGCCTCGTTGACCGAGACGTCGGACACTGAGACCAGGGGGCCGGTCGCGCCGCCGGTCGCGTCGATCGTGACGTTGTCGATGCCGATCTCGTCGCGATTGTTCGCGCCGGACGAGCTGAGATGGGTCCAGCGCAGATAGAGGAAGCCCTGGTCCGGGACCGACAGGCCGGTCAGGCTGACCGTCTCATGCGTTGTGCTGAAGGTGGTGGGAGTCGACGCCTCCTTGGTCGAGGGCGTACTGAAATTCGCGGCGGGAACGGTGGTGAAATTCGTGCCGTCGGTCGAATAGGAAAGCTGCATGCTGCTCGAGCGGTCGCCGCTGTTGCGGTAGGACCAGTCGAAAGCGATGTCGAAGCCGGTTGCCGTGCTGCCGCTGGCGTTCGGGATCCTGGCCTCGATGAACCCGCCGCTTTCGATCTCGGCGCCCGTCGGCTGCAGGATGAGCGCCGCGCCGCCCGACGGCGAATAGACGCCCGCGGTCGTCGGATCGGCGCTGCCGGTGATGACCCCGCGCGCAAAGTCGTTGGCCGGCGGCGCAACGGAGGTGAAGCCGTAAGCGGGATTGGGGATATCGCTGAGCCCGACGACCCGCCAGATGTCCGAATCGATCTGGCTGGCGGTCGGGTTGGGGGCGAAGCCGCTGGCGTCGAACCCGGTGAAATCCTCCTCGAAGATGCGCGTGCTCGCGGGCACGGGATCGTCGGTGGTGATGGTGGCTATGGCGCTCGCGTCGCCGAGCGTCGCGCCGTTGGTCGGGCCGGACAGCGTGACGGTGAACTCCTCGTTGAGCTCGGGCGTCGTGTCGCCGTTGATCGTGACCATGATGCTGGCCGTGTCCTGGCCCTCGGCGAAGCTCAGCGTTCCGCTCGTCGCGGCATAGTCGCTGCCGGCCGTTGCCGAGGCGTGGCCCGGCGTGCCGCCGTTGGACGTGGCGTAATTGACGTCGAACGCGGCCGTGCCGCCGCTGCGGGTGACGGTCAGGGTCAGGATCGACGTGCCGGCATTGCCCTCGACGATGCTGATGTCGGCGATGCTGACGCTTCCCGCGACGGGCGCAGGGTCGTCGTTGACGATCGTGCCAATGCCCTGGGCGTCGGCGATCCCTGCGCCGCCCGTGGCATTGGAGAGATTGACCGCGAAGGTGTCGTCGGGCTCGAACGTGGTGTCGCCCTGGATGTCGATCGCGATGTTCTTGCTGGTCTCTCCGTCCGCGAAGCTCAACGTGCCGGAGAAGATCGAGCCAGCCGCGAAATCGCCAGTGTCGGCGAGACCGGCGCCACCCGACGTCGGGATCGCATAATCGACCGTAACCGCGCCGCCGGAGCCCCCCGTCCGGCTGACGGTGAAGAGATAATTGGTCGCGCCGCCGTCGCCCTCATTGTGGCTGACGTCGTCGATGCTGAACGAGCCCGCGGGCGCGGCGTCGTCATTGTTGATCGTGCCGAGCCCCGACGCGTCGCCGAAGGTGACGCCGGGGGTGCTCGAGCTGATCCCGATCGTGAAGGTCTCGTTCGGCTCGAAATCCGTGTCGCCGACGACATCGAGGACGATCGTCTTCGAAGTCTCGCCGTCGGCGAAGTTGAGCGTGCCGCTGAAGACGGTACCGCCGGCGAAGTCGCCGGCCGCGGCGAAGCCCGCGCCGCCCGGCGCGCTGATCGTATAGTCGATCGCCACCGCCCCGTCGTCGCCGCTGGCGCGGGTGACGGTGAAGGTCATTGGCGTGGTGCCGCTATTGCCCTCGGTGACGGTGACGTCGTCGATCGAGAAAATGCCGACGGCGTCGTCGTTGGTGATGGTGCCGACGGCCTGGCCGTCGGTCACGGTGGCGCCGACGACGTTGGTGACGTTGACCAGGAAATTCTCGTCGGCCTCGACGGCGTCGTCGCCGTTTACGGTGACCTGGAACTGGTAGCTTGTCCCGCTTTCGGCGATGGTGGCACCGACAGCCGCGTTCGCGACATAGTCGCCGTTCGCTGTGGTGGCGGAACTGTCGGCGGTGGCGATGTCGAAGGTGACGCCGCCGAAGGGCGCGGGCCGGTCGAGGCTGACGGTGAACGTGTAGATGACCGCGCCCGCATCCCCCTCCGCGTGGCTGACGTCCGCGATCGTCAGGTTCGGCGTGTCGTCGTCCTGGATCGTCCCCTGGCCCTGCGTGTCGCCCGCGGTCGCACCTGTGATGTTGGTCAGGTTGACGAAGAAGGTCTCGTTGCCCTCGCGGATATTGTCGGTGTTGACGGTGACGCTGAACTGGTAGGGGCCGCTCGAGCCCGAGGGGATGGTCTGGCCGGTGAGCGACTGCGCGACATAATCATTGTCCTCGGTCGCCGGATTGTCGTCCTGCGCGGTGCCGTCGGCAGTGGAGATGTCGAAGGTCACTCCGCCCGCACCCGCGGGCGCGGTCAGCGTGACCGCGAAGGTGAAGATCGTCGTCCCCGGAATGGTGCCTTCCGCCATGCTGACGTCGCTGATGTTGATCGTAGGCAGGGCCGGCGCGGCGGCTTGCGGCGTGAAGTCGATGCCGCGGAATGCGGTGTTGGCGGATGCGGTGGTGAGGGTGGTCGTCGTGCCCGCCAACGTCCCGTCATAGCCCGTCGCGTCCGTCACCCGAAACAGGGTGGTCTGCGATGTCGCAAAAAGCGTGACCGTCGAGGCCGAGACGGAGCCGGCGAGGCCGCGCACGCCGCTCGCGGCGACGCTGCCGTCGGCCGCCCAGTTCGTCCCGTTGAAAGTGAACTTCTGGATTTGGCCAAGCTGATCGTCCGCGATGTAGAGCGTGTCCATGCCGTTAACGGCGGCGCTGAGATCGAAGAACACGAAGCCGTAGCTGCTCGGATTGGTTGCGTCGGAAAGGCCGGGAAGCCTGGCCGTCGTCTGGCCGGCCGTCGTCGGCGTCCCCGTGCCGACGGTATCCACGCCGCGGAAGGTGTTCGTTCCCGACCCCGAGCTGATATAGAGCTGGCCGTCGTAAATATCGATCGCGCGCAGGTTCGTAACATTGTTGCTGACGACGGTCCCGGTGGTGGCGCCGAGGGCCGCGTAGACCGTGCCGGTAACGGAACCAGTGGCCCAGAAGCTGGTCCCGTCGACGCTGGTCGCGCCGCGTATGTTGCCGGTGTTGAAGACGTTGCTCAGCGCCGTCGTCGTATCGATGTTGCCGTTGGCATCGACGCGCCCGATGACGCGGTTGACGCTTGCGCTCGTCGTCCCGGCGACCGCCAGGGTGCCGACCGCGGCGTCATAGCCGGTGAGCACGATATACCTGCCGTCCGAGCTCAAATCGAGGAAGCCCTCCGAGGTCGAGTTGCCCGCCGCGGTCAGCATCTGGTTCGATCCCAAATCCGCCGTCGGCATTGGGATCGACTGAACGAGCACCCCCGCCGGCGTATATTCGTCGAGGAATACTGCGGTCGCGGCCGAGCCGAGCGCGCCGCCGCCGACGGTGCCGACGCGATAGATGACCAGATTGCCGGGGGTGAATGGCATAGCGGCTTCCCTCTACCAGGATGTGGGCAGGGAGGCGGGAAGGCACGACAGGGTCGGCGGCGCCGGAAAGGCGCAGTTTCCGCCGTCTGTCGCGATGAACCCGAATCCCCTCGTATTTTCCTCAGGATGTCAGGCTATTGGGGCAGTGGCAAGATGCCGCGGGATCGCTTTGGCCGGAATCCCGGCAGGCGCGGCGAACGCTGCGCGCATGTCCTCGCACCGCGTCGGAAGGACAGGTGCGGACCGATTTGATTCGGGGGAAAGAAAGCCGGCGGCGCGGGGCACCGCGCCGCCGGATCGAAGCCTAGTGGGCGTTCTCGGTCATGTTGTCCGCGGCGGCCGAAGCGTTGTCGCGGACCGCGTCGGCGCGATTCTCGAGGGCGTCGGCGCGGTTGTCGGCGGCGGCCTCGACATTGTCGGCCTGGTTCTCGAGCGCGTCCGCCTGAATGTCGGCGGCGGCCTCCATATTGTCGGCCTTGTTCTCGGCGGCGCTGTCGTTGCCGCCGCAGGCGACGAGCGCGAGCGAGCCGGCGACCGCCGCGGCGGTGAGGATGAGTTTCATGAGGAGCCCCTTTTCTGTCCGTCTTCAAAAGCGACGCTCCGGCCGCGACCGCGGCCGAAGCGCCCAGGGAACTGCGTGACGTCAGAACCCGCGCCGATCATAACATAGGTGGGAGCAGGGGCAAGCGGCGCGGCTCGCGGCCGCAAGCCCCGCAAAAGGCAAAAGAAAACGCCCCGGCCACGATGGACCGGGGCGTTTTCTCAGCGCGATCGACTAGTAGCGGCCGCCGCTCTTGTCGGGCGATTCGCCGCTTCCGGTGCCGGTCTCCATATCCTCGCGCTGGCCTTTCTCCGGCCAGGCGGACGGGTCCTGCTGGCCCTGCTCAGCCTGCTCGCCGGGCTTGCCTTCGCCGAAGAAGGCCGACCCTTCGCCGTCCTGCTGGTTCTGGCCGGTCTCGGCCTGCCGGCCCTGGCCGAGTTGCTGGCTCTTGTCCTGGCCTTGCTGGCCCTGACCGGTCTCGGTCTGCCGGTCCTGGCCCAACTGCTGGTTCTTGTCCTGGCCGAACTGCTGGTTCTTGTCCTGGCCGGTCATGTCGCCCTGCTGCCCCTGCTTGCCTTGGCCGAAGCCTTTCTCGTTCTCGTTCACATCGACTCTCCCGAAAACCCAGGCAGCCGACACCGCGTCGAAGCTGGAGCTGGGACGGGATTAACGCATGTTATCAAAAGGCGTTGCGCCGCTGCGCCGCGCCGAAGCGACCGCGCGCCGGACCGATGCCGAACCCGCCGCGGGCGCGGCGCGTTGGGGACACATGGCGATCGTGGGCACCGCTGGCTGGAGCATCGCATCGGCGGCGGCCGCCGCCTTCCCCCGGGAGGGGAGCGCGCTCGAACGCTATGCGGCCGACTTCGCCGGGGTCGAGATCAACTCCTCCTTCCACCGCTCGCACCGCGCCGCGACCTGGGCGCGCTGGGAGGCAAGCGTGCCGCCGGCTTTCCGCTTCGCGGTCAAGGTGCCGAAGACGATCAGCCACGAGCGCAAGCTCCAGGATTGCGCCGATCCCGCCGCCGCCTTCCTCGAGGAGATCGCGCCGCTCGGCGGCAAGCTCGCCATCCTGCTCCTGCAGCTGCCGCCGAAGCTGGCGTTCGATGGCGCGCTCGCCGAGGATTTCCTGACCATGCTCGGCGAGATGACCCCGGTCCGGATCGCCTGCGAGCCGCGCCACCCGAGCTGGTTCGAGCCCGACGCCGACGCCCTGCTGACACGCCGTAAAGTCGCCCGCGTCGCCGCCGATCCCGCCGTGGTGCCCGCCGCCGCCGCACCGGGCGGCTGGCGCGGCCTCGCTTACTGGCGCCTCCACGGCACGCCGGTCATCTACCGCTCCGCTTATGGACCGGAACGCCTGGCGCCCTGCGCCGATGCGATCGCCGCCGCCGAAACCGAAGGCGCCGAGGCCTGGTGCATGTTCGACAACACCGCCTCATCGGCGGCGACGGGGGACGCGCTCGAAATGGCGCGGCTGCTCAGCGCCGCCCGTTGACCGCCACGGCCTGCGCGTCGGCATGCGCGACGGCGGCCTCGATCTGCTCGGCGGTGGGCAGCGGCGCCTGCGCTTGGGGCGCTGCCGCCGGTGCCCGCACCGCATAGACGATGAACGTCGTGCTGACCGAGATCAGCACGAACTCCATGCCCAGGCGCAGCTTCCCTCTCATCTCATCCCTGCCTTCCGCGGCCCCGTCGCCGCCGTCCGTCGATGACAGCGCCGATACCCCAAGCATGATTCAGCTCCATGTCTCGGGAGGTGGTTTATCGTTTCGATTGTAACATCCGTGCTCCGACCAAGGCGATCAGGCCGCCGCGCTGCTGATGCAGGCATAAACGCGCAGCATCATCGGCCCCCGCGGGACGGGCCCTGTTGCGCCGCCGTGAGGGAGGCCACTAAGAGAGGTGGAGCGGCGGCGCGAGAGGTGGGACCGACGCGCGGGCGAGACGGTTGTTGAACTCGAGTTCAAGGCCGCGGCGGCCGACGTCAGCGCGACTTCGAGCTTCTTTTATGGCAGCAAGCTTGCGCAATGGGGCGGAGCGAGCAATGAGCGTCAGGATGAGCATCAGGCCCCTCCGCGTGGAGTTCTGCGGCGGGATCGGCGCCGGGAAATCGACGGTCGCCGAGATGCTCGCTACCCGATACCGATTGCCCCTCGTGAGAGAGCATTATGAGCGAATCCCGTTCTGGGAAGACTTCTACCGGGACCCCGTCGCGTTCGAGCTTGAGAAGAACATTAGTTTTTTGCTCTTTCACGGAAATGCCATTCGCACGGGCATGGCGCGTCATGACGCTCAGTCGATAATCTGCGACTTCGCTTTGTTTCAGGATTTGGCGTACGCGGCAATGTCGCGATTACCAGGCGATTATGTCGTGATTGCTTCCGTTCACGAAAGACTGATTGCCCGCCTGGACCTCCCAGATCTGGTGATTTATGTGCGCTGCTCCCTCGATGAGCAGCTTACTCGAATTAAGAGGCGGGATCGAGAACCGGAACGAGCGATCACACGCGACTATCTCGAAAAGCTGTCAATGAACATTGAAGCGCAGCTCTCCGGTGTGCCATCATCAGTGGCGATCATGGAGGTGGATACCGAGCGTCTCGATTTTGTGCGGGAGACGCAAAGTGCGCTGTCCGCCGTAGCGCCCCAATTCGAGCGTTGGCTCAACCATGCGAGCCGAAGTGCGCAGACTCTCTGATCCGTTGAGTGGTGCTAGCTTCGACCGTTAGCCAAGCCTTTTGATGTCGAGGTTTGGCGAGGAGGTCCGGAGCGGAGCGAGGGTTCGCTCGACAGCGGTCGCCAGCCTCCTGACCTCATCCACCCCCTCCAATTTGTCGACGAGCGTCTGAGCCTGAGCGGTCGTGCCAAATGCGTCAACGGTATCAGCGTCGGCGTAAAGAACGCCGACCAGCAAGCCATCGCTTCGCAACAGGATGCTCAGACAAGAAGGCTTTGCCTTGAGCTTCCCGCGCGCTTCATCATCGGTCATGCCCCACTGCGCGACCAGCTCCTCCTCCGATCTCGCTGCTGCAAACGCAGAACCCGTTCCATGGGACTTCTTAGATCGCCAGCTCCGACCAATAATTCCGTACCTCTGTGAGAAGCGACGGTGGGCTCCCCCTCCGCCTGGGTAGTAGTCTAGGAGTTGATATAAGTAGTCTTTAAATATAATGTCTCTGACGTGAATCGTCGAGCGCAATCCTTTCGCCTCCGGAAATGCTTTTATGAGATGCTCATCAACCGCGGCCTTTAGCCGAAGATCGACGTCTTGTAGGTCCGCCATTCGTTCGTATTCGTCGCGGGCACTTGACACTAGCTCACGGAATGAGCCCTTGAGGTGCTGACGTACTTGGTCAGCTGCCTCCGAGCTAATCTCCATCTCCACCCCGCCAGCGCTCACCTTGCGCACTAACTTCGAGGTGGCTCCAAAAATGCGGCGAAGGTGGCTGCTGAATGCGATGAGGAGTAGCGTAAGGAGTAACGCAAGCGGCCACTTTCCGGCGAGCGCGACCAGCCATGGCTCGCGATCCATGCTTGTCCCCCCGGGGGCACCCGAATTCGCTACAGTCTGACGGGGATTTGGAGCGGCGGGCTGTTCCACTTGCTGAGGCGGCACCGGCGATGGAACAATTTGGTTCGATACCGGCGCAGTCGGCACAGAAGGAGCGGGTCGCGAGGGATGCGACGGAACCTGCAACGTATAGGCGACCACCAGGGCCGCGACGACGCCCACGATTGCCGATATGATTGTCGTTGGGAGCCAGTTGACGCGCATTCTTGTTTCGCCGAAGTTTCTTCCTACCCCTTGTAGCAGAAGCATAAGCCTGGCGCGAAGACCGAGTTCGAGAGGCGCCTCCAATCGAGCCTTGCGCTCTTCCCCTTGACCCCTCCCCTCCCTCTCCCTAAATAGCGCCCACACCCCATCGCATCGGAACAGGACGCGCCGTCGCGCAGCGCGTTCAACGCATTGATCGGTCGGGGTTCCAGGACGCTGAAGCTGCGGTTCCCGCTCAAGGGGACTCGCGGCTTTTTGCGTCTTTCGGCGCGCCGAATCGAAGCCGGGTCCCCGCTCCCGCGGGCAGGACGGCGCAGAAAAGTCCCGGTCAACCGCCGGGACGCGAGAGAAGGCGAGACAGACACCACATGGCGACCATCGCTCCGCAGGCCGGGGAAACCCGTTCGACCGCATCCAAGCGCATCCGCAAGATCTTCGGCAACATCCACGAGGTCAGCGAAATGCCGAACCTCATCGAGGTTCAGCGCGAAAGCTACGAGCAGTTCCTCCGCTCGCGGCCGCAGGACGGCTATGTCTCCGGCCTGGAGAAGACCCTGCGCTCGGTCTTCCCGATCCGCGACTTCGCCGGCACCGCCGAGCTCGATTTCGTCCATTACGAGCTCGAGGAGCCGAAATACGACACCGACGAGTGCCGCCAGCGCGGCATGACCTATGCGGCGCCGATGCGCGTCACCCTGCGCCTGATCGTGTTCGAGGTCGACCCGGACACCGAGACCCGCTCCGTCCTCGATATCAAGGAGCAGGACGTCTACATGGGCGACATGCCGTTGATGACCCACAACGGCACCTTCATCATCAACGGCACCGAGCGCGTCATCGTCTCGCAGATGCACCGCAGCCCGGGCGTCCTCTTCGACCACGACCGCGGCAAGACCCATGCCTCGGGCAAATATCTCTTCGCCGCGCGGGTCATCCCCTATCGCGGCTCGTGGCTCGATTTCGAATTCGACGCCAAGGACATCGTCAACGTTCGCATCGACCGGAAGCGCAAGCTGCCGGTGACGGCTTTGCTCCACGCGCTCGGCCTGACCAGCGAGGAGATCCTCGGCGAATTCTA
>JAXDPC010000069.1:0-7362 GCA_034668525.1 Sphingomonadales bacterium | reverse complement strand
CTGATCGATCCCGTCGAGGCCGGCCGGCGGCCGCGGGCCTCTCAGGACGAGGTCGAGCAGGCGCACGCCGTCGAGCCAGGCCAGCCGCTGCTCGCCCCGCATCGCCAGGGGATGCTTCAGGAGGGTGAGCAGGGCCACCGGCGCGAACCGTTCCGCGGCGGCGGCCGCAACGGCGCGGATCAAGGTGCCGGGCGGAGTCAAGGAAAGCGCCCGGCCGGCGCTGTCGTCGGCTTCGACGCCCCAGCGGCGCAAATGGGCCGAGACGCGAAGCGCCAGCGCCCGGTCCGGAGTCACCAGGGCCGCGGTTCGGCCGGGCTCTTCCAGCGCTTCGCGAAGCGCGATCGCTATCGCCTGCGCCTCCTCGGCGGGCGTGCCGAGCTCGATCGCCCGGACGCCGGTCAGGCGCCGCTCGGCCGGTTTCAGGCTCTGCCACTTGGAGCTGTACGCCGCCGGAGTCATGGCGTTGGCGATCGCGCGGCTCCTGACCGCGGGCGCATCCCCTCCGCCGCCCCAGCGCCAGGGCGCCACTTCGCCGCGGGCGACGCCCATCCGGTCGAGCAGGAGCTTGAGGGGAAATTGCGGGTGGGTCTCGAGCGATGGCCGGCGCAGCCCCGTGTCCGGATCGGGCCGGTGCGGCCCCAGCGAATCCCACTCCTCCTGCGGCATCAGGAGGTCGAGGCCGGGAAAGACGACCAGGCCGTCCGGCAGGCGCGAGGCGGCGCGCAGCAGCCGCGCGACGGCGGGCGCGCCGGTGGTGATGCCCGCGGCTGCGACGAAGCCCCGCGGCGGCTGCGCCCGCCAGCGCCGGACGAGCGCGTCGAGCAGCCGGTTGCGGCGGTCCGCCAGGTCGATGCGCCCCCGCTCGGCGAGGATCGCCGGCCAGTCGCGCAGGATCAGCTCGAGCTGGTCGAGCGATGCCTGCCAGTGCAGCGAAAGGTCCGGCAACTCGCCCGCAAAGCTCCTGAGACGCGCCGGCTCGATCTCCTCGAACAATAGCTGGTCGAGGGTGCGGGCGAGATCCTCCGCCAGCCGCAGCGCTTCCGCCGCGTCGACCTGGCGGTGCCGCTGGACCAGCCGAGAGAGCAGCATCAGCCGCTCGACCGGCTCGATCGCCGGCGGGATCGCCTCCGCCTCCTCGCCGAGCGGCTCCAGCGCCGCTCCGATGCGCTCGTCGAGCTCGGGATCGCCGACCGTAACCAGCCGCGGCAGCAGCAGACCGCCGCCCGACCGCCGCACGAAGGCGTCCTGGATCGCGCGCGCGGCGCGGTTGTTCGGAACGAGCACCAGCCCGCCGGCGAGGTCGGTCCTGCCCCGCCCGAAGCGCGCCGCGAGACCGGCCGCGAGCGCGTCGGCAAAGGAGCGGTGGGGGGGGATGGTGTAGACGGCGGGGCGCTGCGAGGAACTCACGGACCCACGCTAGTCGTTGATGCTGACGGAAGTCGAGCGAAAGCCCCGCTTCTGGATCAGACCGCGCCCAATATCTCCTCGGCCTTCCTGATATTGGGCGGCGCGCCGACGTCGAACCAGAGCCCCTGGTGAACGGTGCCGGCGCAGCGGCCCTGCGCGATCGCCCGGTCCCAGAGCATGTTGGTCGAGAATGGCCCATCCGGGAGCGGGCCCTCGAACAGGCGCTTCGAGATCATCTGGATGCCGGTATAAACGAACGGCGCGACGCTTCCCGCCCGGCGGCGGCGGAGCTTGCCGCCGGCGCTCATGTGGAAGTCGCCTTGCCCCTTGTGACAGTAAGCGCGTGCCTGCGGCACGAGCAGCAGCAGGGCGTCCATCCGCTCCTCGTCCCAGCACGAGGCGAGCAGGCGCAGCGCATCGACGGGGCCGTCCACCCAGAGATTGTCCGAATTGACAGCCAGGAACGGGTCGGAGTCGATCAGCGGCAGCGCCCTGACCAGCCCGCCCCCGGTCTCGAGCAGCTGCTCGCGCTCATCCGAGACCGCAATCTCAATCCCTTCGACGCGATTCTTCAGATGCGCTTCGAGGACTTCGGCAAGATAGTGGACGTTGACGACCGCCTTTCGCACGCCAGCGGCTCGGAGCCGGTCCAGGCAATGGTCGAGCAGGGTGCGGCCGGCGACCTCGACCAGCGGCTTCGGACGGGTCGCCGTCAACGGCCGCATCCTCTTGCCGAGCCCGGCCGCCATCACCATCGCCACCTCCGGCACCGCCGCGGCCGGATCGGGCCGCAGCGCGAGCGGCGCGCGGCGCTTCACGCCGCCGCGCCTTCGGCCCAGGCGGCGGCCCGCTTGTCGGCGGGCACGTTGGCGTCGAACCACGCCCGCACCGGCGCCAGCGCCGGATGGGCGAGGTTGCGCTCCAGATGGCCCCACACCCGCGGCTGGAGCGGCAGATAATGCGGCTTGCCGTCCCGCTTCCACAGGCGCGTGAAGATGCCGAGGATCTTGGTGTTCCGCTGGGCGCCGAGGATTTCGTAATGCGTGCGGAAGATAGCGCGGTCCGCGACGTTCGCGGCCGCGCAATAAAGATCGATCATCGCTTCCTCGAGCGCGGGCGCGACGTCGCGGCGGGCGTCCTGGAGCAAGGAGACGAGGTCGTAGGCGGCATGGCCGGCGAGCGCGTCCTGGAAGTCGAGCAGACCGAGATCGGCGCGGCCCGGCAGGACCATGAGATTGTCCGCATGATAGTCGCGCAGCACGAGGACCGGGTTTTCCCCGGCGACGCGCAGCACTGCCTGCCAGGCCTCGCGCCAGCCGGCCAGATACGAGGATCCCTCTACCTCGAGCGCCAGCGCCGGCGCATAGCATTCCGGGAACAGCAGCACCTCGCGTTCCATCGCCGCGCCGTCATAGGGCGGGAGGTCGGGCGGCGCCGGCTGCGCCGCGAGGCGCGCAAGGATGTCGACGGCGGCCTCGTAGATCGCACGCTCGCGCTGCGGCTCGCGCTGGAGCAGCGGACCCACCCGGCCGTCTCCGAAATCCTCGAGCAGGAGCAGCCCCCGCGCCCGATCGACGGCGAGCGGCCGCGGTGGCGAAAAGCCGCGGTCCAGGAGATGGCCGGCGACGGTCAGGAAGGGCCCGATGTCCTCATGCGCCGGGGGCGCGTCCATCAGCACCGCGCTGTCCCCGCCGCGCAAGACGCGGAAATAGCGGCGGAAGCTCGCGTCTCCGGCGAGCGGCACGATCTCGGCCCCTTCCCAGCCATGCGCCGCGAGAAATTCCGGCGCCGCGGCCGGCGGAATCATCGGTGGGGCCATCGCTCCCCCCAAGCGGGCGGGACTTCGGCTGTCAAGGCGCGGCCGCCCTCCCCCGCCGGCTCGATCCTGAGCCGAAGCGCGTCGGTCCACAGGGCCGCGCCGAGCCGCTCCGGCCACTCGATGACCAGAGCCGAGTCGAGCCGCGCCTCGCCGAGCCCGAGCTCCTCGATCTCGCCGCTATCCTCGATCCGGTAGAGGTCGACATGCCAGAGCGGCAGCCGCACCGCGGGCGGCTCGTAGACGATCATCAGCGGAAAGGTGGGGCTGGCGACGTCGCCCTCGAAGCCGAGGCCGCGCAGCAAGCCTCGGGCCAGCGTCGTCTTGCCCGCGCCGAGCTCGCCGGCGAGAGCGACGACGTCGCCGGGGCGCAGGAGCGGAGCGCTGCGCGCGCCGAGGGCTTCGGTCTCCTCGGGTGAACTAAGGAGGATCATCGCTTGTAAGCCCCTCCCCTTGATGGGGAGGGGTTTGGGGCGGGGTGGAGTCTCCGGAAAAGCTCAGGCCTGCATTGACTCCACCCCCACCCAAACCTTCCCCCATCAAGGGGGAGGGCTTTTGCGCCGAGCACGGCTCTCACCCTGCGCCCCGCGGCAGCCTGATGATCACGGCGGTGCCCTGCCCCAGCTCCGAATGAAGCTCGATCGAGCCGCCGTGCGCCTCGACGAACTGCCGCGCCAGCGGCAGTCCCAGGCCAACCGCCGGCTCGCCGCCGGTCCCCTCCTCGGCGCTGCGGTTGAAGCGGTCGAAAACCCGCGCCTGATCGGCGGGAGGAATGCCGCGGCCGTTGTCCGAGACGACGATTCGCGCCTCGTCGTCCTCGCCGTCGGCGTGGAGCAGCACGCGGCCGCCCTCGTCCGTGTAAAGGAGCGCGTTGGAGAGCACGTTGCCGAGCGCCTGGGCGAGCCGCTTGCGGTCGCCGGTCACGGCGCCGACCGAACCGTCCACCTCGACCGCGAAGTCGATCGCCTTGCGCTGGGCGCGGGGCCGCACGTCATCCGCCGCCTCCCGGCAGAGGCCCGCGAGATCGACCTCCTCCTCGGCGAGCAGCAGGCTCCCGCTGTCGCTCTGGGTGAGGTCGAGGACGTTGTCGATCAGCGCGCCGAGGCGCGCCACGCTCTCGAGGATCGCGCCGACATAGTCGCCGGCGGCAGGCGGCAGGTCGCCGGCATAGCCGCCGGCGAGCATCTCGGCGAAGCCGCCGATCGAAGTCAGCGGCGTCCTCAGCTCGTAGCTCATGTTGGAGACGAAGGCGGTCTTGACGCGGTCCGCCTGCTCGAGCGCGTCGTTGCGATCGCGCAGCGCCGCCTCGACCCGGCGGCTGTCGGTGACGTCGAGCATGGTGAAGAGCGCGTTGCCGTCGGGAAGCGGCACGGCGGCGAACTCGAACTCGCGCCCGTCGGTCAGCGACAGACGGCCGCTCCTCTGCTTGCGCTCGACGGTGGCGCTGCGCACCAGCTCGCGCACCAGCGTGGCGTGGCCCGGGTCGCGGAGCTTGCCGGAGATCTGCCGCGCCAGTGCGTCGACCCGGGGATGGGCGGCAAGCTGCTCTTCCTCGAACCCCCAGAGCTCGCGGAAGCGGTTGTTCCAGAGGTGGAGGCGGCCGTCCGAGGCGAACACGCCGACGGCTTCGAACAGATTGTCGAAGGTCGCGGTGCGCACGCGCAGCAGGGTGTCGCGCGCCGAGGCGAGCTGGATCTGCTCGGTCCGGTCCTCGAAGATGGCGAGCAGGCCGCCGTCGGGCAGCGGCTGGGCGACGACGCGAAGATGCTTTCCGCCCGGGAGCAGCCATTCCTCCTCGGCGGCGGAGAGGCCGGCGGTGAACCAGCCGCGTCTTTCCTCCTTCCAGTCGGGGAAGTCGCGGACCTCGGGGAGGTTGCCGGTCTCGCGCATGGCATCGATGACGCGGTCGAACTCGGGCGCGTCGGCGAGGAAATCGGCGGAGAGCGAGAACAGGCGCGCGAAGGGCTGGTTGAAGAAAGCGAGGCTGCGGTCGCGGCCGAACTGGGCGACTCCGGCCGAGAGCCTGTCCAGCATGTCGCGTTGCGCGCGAACGAAACGGGCGAGCTCGGCGCGCGCCTGCTCGCGCTCCTCGACGTCGATCGCAAAGCCGGCCATCCCGGCACCGATCGGCGCCTCGACCACCTGCATCATCCGCCGCTCGCCGGCCACGGTCGCCGGCAGCGTCCGGATCAGCCGCTCGCCGGGCTCGACTATGGCGGGGCGCGGGCTCTCCTCGATCAGCTCGATTCCCGACTGAACGACCTCCTGCGCATCGGCCGCTTCGACCGCCGCGACATAGGCACCGTTGACCATCGCCAGCCGGCCGTCCGGCCCGCGATGCCAGACCGGAAACGGCGCGGCCTCGACCAGCGCCGAGAGCGCGTCGAGCGCCCGCCCGAGCCGCTCCTCCTCCCCCCGCAAGGTCGCCGCCTCATCCTCGGCCTCGGTGGCGTCGAACAGCCAGAGCAGCGCTGCGCCCTGCGGCCATGGTCGCGGCGCCGGCCCGCCGAGCACCCGCAGCGCCCGCGACGAGCCCGGGAGGCGCACCGCCCGGACGAGGCTGCCGCCCGCCGAAGCCTCCTCCACCCCCGCGGACAGAGCCGCCGCATCGTCCTCGGCGAAAGCGCCCGCGAGATCGCCCCAGCGCGCCGGCAGCCCGTCGAGGCCGAGCAGGGCCGGCACGCGCGCGGAGCCTTCGAGCCTGCCGTCGCGCCCCACGATCAGCGGCACTGCCGGCCCGGTCTCGAGCAGCGCTTCCGCCCGGCCGCCGGAGCGGCGTCCGCCCGCTGCCAGGCGCGCGCGGCGCAAGCCGTGCAGGACCGCGGCGACGGCGAGGCACAGCCAGGCGCCGCCGACCAGCGCGAGCACCACCAGCTGCGTGCGCGTCAGCTCCAGCATTTCGGCGTGGCCGGTTCGGACATGCCGCCATCTGTAGACGCCGCTCCGGCGCAGCGGAAGCGGCAGGACGGCGATACGAAAAACCCGCCGCGGGCAGGGCCGCGGCGGGTCTCGATGCTCGGCCCGGGGGCCGGATCAGTAGCGGTAATGGTCCGGCTTGAACGGGCCTTCGACGGGAATGCCGATATAGGCGGCCTGCTTGTCGCTGAGCTTGGTGAGCCTGACGCCGAGCTTGTCGAGGTGGAGCGCGGCGACCTTCTCGTCGAGATGCTTGGGCAGGACGTAGACCTGGTTCTCATACTGGTCGGACTTGGTCCACAGCTCGATCTGGGCCAGCGTCTGGTTGGTGAAGCTGGCCGACATGACGAAGCTCGGGTGGCCGGTGGCGTTGCCGAGGTTCACGAGGCGGCCCTTGGACAGGACGATGATCTTCTTACCGTCCGGGAACTCGACCTCGTCGACCTGCGGCTTGATCTCGGTCCACTTCATGTTCTGAAGCGCGCCGATCTGGATCTCGCTGTCGAAATGGCCGATGTTCGAGACGATCGCCATGTTCTTCATCGCCCGCATATGGTCGAGCGTGATGACGTCGGCATTGCCGGTGGCGGTGACGAAGATGTCGGCGCGCGGCGCGGCCTCCTCCATCGTCACGACCTCATAGCCCTCCATCGCCGCCTGAAGCGCGCAGATCGGATCGACCTCGGTGACGATGACGCGGGCGCCGCCGTTGCGCAAGCTAGCGGCCGAGCCCTTGCCGACGTCGCCGAAGCCCGCGACGCAGGCGACCTTGCCGGCGAGCATGACGTCGGTGCCGCGGCGGATGGCGTCGACCAGCGACTCCTTGCAGCCGTAGAGATTGTCGAACTTCGACTTGGTGACGCTGTCGTTGACGTTGATCGCCGGGAAGGGAAGCTTGCCCTGCTTGCTGAGCTCATAGAGGCGGTGGACGCCCGTCGTCGTCTCCTCGGAGACGCCCTTGATCGCCTGCACGGTCTTGGTGAGGAAGCCCGGCGACTTGGCGATGACGCGGCGCACGGTGGCCTGGAAGACCTCCTCCTCCTCGTTGGTCGGGGCCGGGAATTCCTCGCCCGCCTCGATGCGCGCGCCCCACAGCGCGAACATGGTGGCGTCGCCGCCGTCGTCGAGGATCATGTTGCAGGTCTCGCCATTCCCCCAGTCGAAGATGCGCTCGACATAATCCCAATATTCCTCGAGCGTCTCGCCCTTGACGGCGAAGACGG
>JAXDPC010000068.1:0-8223 GCA_034668525.1 Sphingomonadales bacterium | reverse complement strand
AGAGCCTGCGCAACTGGAGCAACCTCGATCCGCTCGAGGCCGGAGTCGGCGAGCTGCCCCCCGCCATCGACGACACCGCGGTCGGGGAGCGGATCGTCACCTGGCTGCGGGTCCGCGCCACCGGCGGCGCCCGGGTGCAGCTGCGCTGGGCCGGTATCAACGCCACTCCGATCCGTCAGATAGAGCAGGTCCTGGCCGAACCGCTCGCGCCCGGCGACGGGACTCCGGACCAGGTTCGACGACTCGCCAAGGCGCCGGTGCTCGAAGGCTCGATCGCGCTGACCAGCATCGACGACAAGGGGGAGGAGCGGCGCTGGAGCGAGATCGACGATCTGCTGGCGGCGGGCCCGGAGCTCGCCATCCCGGACACGATCGACCTGCGGCCGACCGACGTCTTCCTGGCGGACCATGAAGCGGGCCTGCTGCGCTTCGGCGACGGCCTCGCCGGGCGCCGCCCGCCGGACGGAGTCCGCCTGCTCGCCAGCTACCTCTACACGGAAGGGGTGGAAGGCAATGTCGGCCCGGGCGCGATCAAGGGCAGCCCGCTCCTGCCCGCCGGCTTTACCGCGACCAATCCGATCAAGACCTGGAGCGGCGCCGACTCGGAGCCGGTCGAGCAGGGCGAAAAGCAGGTCCGCCGCTACCTTCAGCACCGCGATCGGCTGGTGACGATCGGCGACTTCGAGACGATCGCGTGGCGGGCGCCCGGAATCTCGATCGGCCGGATCGAGATCCTCCCCGCCTGGCACCCGAGCCTGTCGCCGGCGGCTCCGGGCGCGGCTCCGGGGGTGGTCACCGTGCTCGCCATTCCGCGCTACGACCCGGCCCATCCGAACGCGCCGCGCGCCGACCGCGGCTTCCTCGACGCTTTGTGCAGCCACCTCGATCCGCGCCGTCTGGTCACGACCGAGCTGGTCGTGCGCGGCCCGATCTACAAAGGGATCTGGATCTCGGTCGGGATCGAGACGATCGGAGGCGCGTCGATTGCCGAGACCAGCGAGGCGGTGCGGCAGCGGCTGCGCGAGGTCCTGACTCCTCTTTCTACCGCGGATTTCGCCGACCAGCAGGGTCCGCTCTACGGCCCGCCGCCGACGCCCGAGCAGCGCGGCTGGCCGCTGCGCACGCCGGTCCAGGCGCGAGTGCTGCTCGCCGAGGCCGCGCGAGTCCAGGGAGTCCGTTCGGTGGCTCCGGTCCTCCTCGCGGAAGGATCGGGGAACGCGGTCGAAACGGTGGCGATCGAAGGCATCGAGCTTCCCGAGATACTGGGCATCTCGGTGGTCGCCGGGGATCCCGTCGAATTGTCGAGCCTGCGCGGCGATTCGTCCTCCGTGACGGGACCGGCCGGTCCGAAGCGCCTGCCGGTGCCGATGGTTGCGGAGACCTGCTGATGCGGCCGGACGAGTCCCGCTTCCACATGCTGCTCGGCCGCCGGGACTGGGAGAGGTGCGGCCTGTGGCAGGACCAGAAGGAGACGCTTCTGGCCGAGCTCTGGGGACCGGACGCCGGCGTGCGGCTGCTCGGCCCGCCCGACTGGGACGATCGCCGCTCGGCCCTCACCCTGCCGGAGGATCCGAGCCAGCCGCCCGCCACCCGCGGCGAAGGCGCCTTGTCCCTTTCCACCCGCCGCGCCGCGGCGGCCGACGGCAACGGCAATATCTACTGGATCGGCGACAATTCGCAGCAACTCTTCGTCCGCTCGGCCGGAACCGGGCGAGCCGGGCCGTTCTGGCCGGATCCGAGGGCGGCCAACCGCCCGCAGGACCTCTTCCTGCCGGAGGCGCCATCGCCGCCCCACGAGCGCCGCTACACCGCGCTCGCCGCGACCGCGGAGGGCTGGCTTGTCGCGGCGTTCGAGGAACCCGGACGTACCGGCCTGTCGCAATTCGATCTGATCGGCGGCGGCGCGCCGAGCGATCGCTACTGGCCTGCGGGGAGCGACGTCCACACGCGCGACCTGGCGGCGGGATGCTGCGGAGGCCTCTGGCTGCTCGATGGAGCCAGGCGCCTGCTCGAGCTGGACCGCGCGCTCGGCCTCGTCGGCCTCGACCCGGGCCCGCCGGAGCCGGACCTGTTCCAGCCGGTCGGCGAGGCGCAGCGCGGCCGGGCGGCGCCGCGGCCGGCGCGTGGGCGCGACCTCGCCGAGCTCGACCCCGCCATCGATCCGATCGCCGTCGAAGCGCTGCCCGGCGGAGCCGTCGGCCTGCTCTCGCGCCAGGGCGGATCGGGCATGCTGTTCGTGCTGCGTCCCGGCGGCTCGTCGGTGACGGTCGCCCTGCCCGCCGGCTTCGTCCCGCACGACATGGCGCTGGGGGGAGTCACCCTTCGAGACAGCACCAGCGGATTGCGGCTTGCGATCACCGGCGGCTCCGGCAACCAGGCCCTCTCCTTCGGCATAGCGGGCGAAGGCGCGGCCCTGACCCTGGCGCCACTGCCCGAGGCGTTTCCGCTGCGCCGCTACGGCGGGCGGGCGCTGGTCTCGGTGCTCGGCAAGCTGAATTACGACAGCGGCCCCCACCCAGACTGGATGCCGGTGGTGGAGCGGCCGCGCCTGCGCTTCGCCGAGAATGTCGCTTTCGTCACGCCGGTGTTCGACGCGGTGGTGCCGCAGACGGTCTGGGACCGGATCCGGCTCGACGGCTGCATTCCCGCCGGCACGGCGGTGACGATCGAGGCGCGCGGCGCCGACGAGAAGGATCCGGTCTCCGGCCTCAGCGGCGAATGGTTCGCCCAGCCCCCGCTTGTCCTCAACCCCAACGGCAGCGAATTCGCCGGCTACGGCCCGAGCGCCGTCCCGGCGACCGACGTCGCCCACGGCAAGGGCAGCTGGGAATTGCTGCTGCAGAGGATAAGCGGCCGCTTCGCGCAGCTTCGGATCACCCTGACGGGCGACGGCGGCGACAGCCCCCATTTGCGCGCCCTGCGGCTGTGGTATCCCCGGCAGAGCTGGTCCGAACGCTACCTTCCCGCAGTCTATCGAAGCGACCCGGAGCCTGCCGACTTCCTCGAGCGGTTCCTCGCCAACATGGAGGGCACGGTCACCGTCATCGAGCGCCGGATCGCCGACGCCCAGGCCCTGTTCGACCCGCGCAGCGCCCCGGCCGAGACTCTGGAATGGCTCGCTTCCTGGTTCGACGTCGCCCTCGATCCGGCCTGGGACGAGCAGCGACGCCGCCTCTTCATCGCGCACGCGGTGACCTTCTTCGCGACGCGCGGGACGGTGCGCGGGGTCGAGACGGCGCTGGCGCTGGCCTTCGACAAATGCGTCGACGAACGGCTGTTCACCGACCCCCGGCCCGAGCATAGCGGGATCCGCATCGTCGAGAGCTTCCTGACCCGCCGGCGGGGGGTCCTGGCGGCCGCGGACGGCGCTCGCTTCTGGACTCCGGCGGAAGGCAATGCCGGCCTGGCCGACCGGCTCGCCCGAGCCCGCGGGCTCGACCAGGCCTCCGCCGTCGACCGCGCCCAGCCGGTGCCGCTCTTCGCACCGGCCGGCGCCGATCGGGCGGCTTGGGCGGCGGACATGGCCGCCGCCCTCGGGTTCGTACCGGAAGCGGCCGCCGGCGAGCGGCAGAGATGGCAGCAATATCAGCTCAGCCTCGGCCGCAGCCCGGCGGTGGAAGACCTGCCGCGCGGCGAGGCGCCTGCCGGACAGAGCGTTGACTGGGCGAGCTTCGTCGCGCTCGCGTCGCGGCCGCGCTTGTTGTGGCAGCAATTCCTCCAGGGCCGCTATTCCAAGCTGGATGCGCTGAACTCGGCCCACTCGGCGGCCTGGACGAGCTTTGCCGAGGTGTCGATGCAGGATCGCCTGCCGGCGACCTCCGCCGGCCAGGAGGACTGGCGCAGCTTCGAGGCCGACATCCTTGCGACCGACGCCGCCGCGCATCGCTTCAGCGTTCTGCTGCCGGTTACGACGGTGGTGACCAACTCCGCCGCGCTGGCCGACCAGGAAGCCCTCGCCCGCCGGATCGTCGAGCTCGAGAAGCCGGCGCACACGGTATTCGACGTGCGCTTCTTCTTCGCGATGAACAGGATCGGCGAGGCCCGGATCGGGCTCGACACGGCGCTGGGACAGGGAAGCCGGGCCCCCGAGCTGCTGCCGCCGGCGATCCTCGGCAGTGCCTATCTGGGCGAAAGCTTCATCGGTCCGGAAGGACCTCCCGACAGCGACGGACGCAGGAGGCTGGCGTGCTGATCCGCGCCGCGCCCACCAACCGGATCGACAAGGAGCCGCACCATGGGATGCTGTAATCAGGTTTCGACCGGCCTCGTCGCCGGCGCGCCCGACCCGTCGCTGCACGTCAACTTCGTCAAGGGGATGGTGCTCGGAGTCGACGACTACCGCCAGGAATTCGCCTATCTGTCCAACGGCTACCGCTGGGCGATACGCGAGCTGATCGGCTACGGCACCGCCAGCGGCCTCGCCGTCACCGTCGAGGACGACGGCGCCAACGGTCCCAGGGTGCGGGTCACCCCCGGAGCGGCGGTGCCGCCCTCGGGCAAGATGATCTGCGTCGGCTCCGCGCAATGCGGCTCGATCAACGCCTGGCTGGCCAAACCGGAAATCGCGGCGGAGCTTACCCGCCGGCTCTCGGCCAACTCGCCCCCCGACAGCGGCGACCTCCCGATCCACCTGATCCTGTGCTTCCGCGATTGCGAGACCCTGCCGGTGCCGGTGCCGGGCACGCCCTGCCGGACGGACGAGGAGCTGATGGTGCCGTCCCGGATCGCCGACGATTATTATCTGTCGCTGAGCTTCGATCCGCCGGCCCAGGCCGAAGCGGATGCGATCGCCCTGCTGGCCGCCTGGATCGACAGCGTCGAGCTGTTCGACCCCGGCTCGCCGCCCGATCCCGATTCCCCGCCCGGCGGCGAGGAAGCCGCGTGGCCGGCGGCGATCCGGGCGGCGCTCGCCTTCATCGACGAGGCCTTCTGGTCGGACGCCAGCCCGCCGGATGCGAGCCCGCCGGACGGCGGCCATCGCTTCGCCGACCTGCTCGGCAGCCCGCCCTGGGGCCTTCCCCCGCTGATCGTTTCCGAGGAAAGCTATGACGACTTCATCCGGCTCGTCTTCAAGATCTGGGTGACCGAGTTCCGGCCGCGATTCATGGCGCGGCGCTGCAGCACCCCGGCCGAGGATGTCGACGATTGCCTGCTCCTCGCCACCCTCAACGTCCGGGTGCTGCGCGAGGGCGACGCCGAGGATCGCGGCTGGCAGGTCGAGGGCAGCGCCGCCGACGTCGGCATCGACGAGCGACTCCGGCCGCTGATTGCGCCGCTCCATCTCGTCCAGACCGCGCTCGGCATCGCCGTCGACGCAGACGCCGAGCCGATCCTGCTGTCGCCGCCGCCCGGCCCGCCAGGGCCGGAGGGCGCCCCAGGGCCCGTGGGACCGATGGGGCCCGTGGGACCGATGGGGCCGATGGGGCCGATGGGGCCGATGGGGCCGGTCGGACCCAAGGGCGACAAGGGTGACAAGGGCGATCCCGCTCCGCAGGGACTGCCAGGTCGGCAGGGGCCGCCGGGTCCGCAGGGACCCCCGGGGCCTCCAGGCTCTCCGGGACCAAAAGGCGACCCGGGAGCCGCCGGCCCGATCGGCCCCACCGGCCCCGCCGGCCCCGCCGGCCCGATCGGACCAATCGGCCCGATCGGTCCCAAGGGAGCGAATGGAAACAATGGGACGGCCGGCCCGGTCGGGGCCACGGGCCCGCAGGGCCCGGCAGGCCCCGCCGGGCCGATAGGACCTGCAGGGCCGATTGGGCTTCCGGGCCCGGTCGGTCCCGCCGGCCCCAGAGGAACCGCGGGCGCCAACGGCGCGACGGGCCCTGCCGGTCCCGCCGGTCCCGCCGGCTCCGTGGGGCCGACCGGCCCGATCGGCCCGCAGGGGCCGGTGGCGCCGCCCGGCCCCTTCACTCTGCGGCCTGTCTTCCCGCCGGTGACCCCGGGCGTCTTCGTCATTCCGGCCAATGCCGAATTCGACGCGGTGTTCATGCCGCAGGGAAGTGTCACGCTGCCGGTGGCGCAGGCCGCGGGCAGGGGGCGGACATTCGCGATCCGCGCTCTCGGCGCCATACGCATCAATGCCGCCGGCCCCGATACGGTTGAAGGCCAGAAGACGATCTCGCTGGCCGCCGGCCAGGCCGAGATGCTGGTTTCGGACGGCGGCATCCGGTGGATCAGCGTCGCCGACCGCAGTCCGGCTCCCGCCAACACCGGCATCAACCCCAATATCGGCGTGGTCCCCGGTGGCATCGGTGCCTTGCTCGGCGGCGGCGGCGGCGGCCCCTTGATAGGCTGAGGAGGCAGACATGGCGACGGACTTTCCAGCGCTCGACCAGCCGCTCCCGGACGGCGGCATCCGTACCGTCAACTTCTTCAACGGGCGGTTGCTGACCGGAAGCGACATGGGGCGCGAGCAGGCCGCCCGGCGCGAGGCGGACGCCCGGATCGGCCTCGCTCTCGGCGACGGCGTCGCCGAGGGGCTGTTCGTGACCTATGCCGGGCGGATCGCGCCGAACAATCGCCCCGCGGTGACCGTCGCCCGCGGGATCGCGGTCAACCGGGAGGGGCGCACGCTTCGCCTCCCCGAGGAGGTGACGATCGCCATTTCGCGAAGCGCACCGGCCGGCCCGGAGGCGGTTCCCTGCCTGTTCGAGGATTGCACCGAGGCGAGCGCGGGAGGATACGTCGCCGGGCAGGGCCTCTATCTCCTCACCATCGCCCCCGCCTTCGTCAGCGAGGGTCGGGCGAAGACGAACGGCTTCGACGACCAGGGCGTGCGCTGCAACACCGACGCGACGGTGGAGGCCGTGCAGTTTCGCACCATCCCGGTCGATCCTCGGCATCTCGACGGCGCGTCCTTCGCGACGACCGTTTTCCGCAACCGCGTCGCCTATCGCGCTTTCGGCGAAGGCGTGACCCGCGCCTGGGCCGCCGACCTGCTCGGATCCGACCCGCGCGGCGACGACCTGCTCGAGGCGCTGGGATCGCTGCTTCACGCCGACGAGGTTCCCCTCGCCCTGCTCGCCTTCACCGGCAGCTTCGACCATTTGTTCACCGACAATTGGAGCGTACGCCGGCCGGTCTGCCTTCGCGATGCGCCCGCCGTGGTGGCCAATCTGGCCGAACCGCGCCGGGTGGGCGTCGGACGGGCCATGTTCCGGCAGTTCCAGGAGCATATCTCGACGATCGCAGCCGCCAACGGCAAGCTGCCGTCGGTGACGGCGCGCAGCCATTTCAAATGGCTGCCGCCGGCGGGGATCCTGCCCTGGCTGACCGATGCCGAGGCCCATGCCTTCTTCGCAGGCATGACCGTGCGCGGCCCGCTCCACATCGACGCCGCCAGCGCCGAGCCGCTGATCCGCGAGAGCTTCGACATGCCCGCCATCGATACCGCTTCGGCGGAAGCGGTCTGGCTCTACCGCATCGCCCAGAACCGGATGGAGTCGCCCCAGCCGGCGCAGGTGATGATCTTCGCCAGCGGCCACCTGCCCTATCGCGGCGATGCCCGCTTCAACCTCAATTACTGGAACTACGCCAATTACGCGCTGATACCGTGAGGGAGCCAGAACATGGTCCAGAGAACGCAGTCCGCCGCCAATCAGCTCGGCTCGCAGATCGCCCAACGGGAAGTCGATGCTGTGCGCGCTACCGATTTCGCGGGAATAGCTGCCGACGAAGCCGTGGCGGACCGGTCGGATGTCCGGCAGCCAGGCGGCCCCATTCCGCAGGGGCCGGTGCTCCACCTGGTGCAGGCCGGAGAGCTGATCACCGCCCAATATATCAACGATTTGGTGCTGGCGGTCCAGAATCTGCAGACGCGAGTCCATAATCTGGAGGCGCTGGTCCGACGTGCGCAGTCGGACGACAGCCCGGTCGCCGCCTAGTGAACGGCGCGCCCGCCTCCGCATTCCCATCCGTCGGGACATTGCAGATCCGGCGGGCGCGGCTGCACAATGGCGCCCCCGAAGACCGCGACCGCCTCGCATTCGGGCTCGAAGCAGTCCGCCCGGCGTCCGTGGGCGTGCCCGACCGCGGCCTGCTGATCGTGCCCCGCCTCGTCGCGCGGAGGCGGCTTTCCCGGCACGGCGATGCCGGCCTTTTCGCCGACGACGTCGCCGACGGCCTGCGGGCGGCGCTGCGGCGGGCGCGGCGGCCCGGCGACGCCTGCTCGCCCGAGGACAGCCTGCTTTTCATCGACGAGCTCGACGCCGCGGTCTGCCTGAT
>JAXDPC010000067.1:0-2609 GCA_034668525.1 Sphingomonadales bacterium | reverse complement strand
GCACCGATGACGTACCGCTCGCCGACGGCATGGTCGACGCGACGCCAGGGCTGGAAGCTGCCGTGCCTTCCACCGACGTCGAAGCCAACGAGCGCCGCGAGACCGGCGAGCGCCGCCGGGGCGACCGCCGCCGTGCGCCGCGCGACGATGACGACCGCCGCCAGGGCGAGTGGCGCGCGGAGGGAAGCGGCAAAGGCGGCGCGGTTACGTCGGCGGGCGAAGCGGTCGGCTTCAATCCGCAGCCGGACCCGCCGAAGGACAAGGGTTCCCTCGTGGTTGATGCAGGAGATCTCGTCGGGCTCAATCCCCAGCCGGAACCGCCCGGGAAAGACAAGCTGCACGTTCTCGCCTCGCCGGCAGTTCGCGCCCGCGCGCGGGATCTCGGCATCGACCTGTCGCAGGTGAAGACGTCAGGCGACCGCATCCGCCATTCGGACCTCGACGCCTATCTCCTCTACAGCGGCGGCGGCGTCGCGCGGGGCGGCGGAGCGCGCCGCCAGGACGAGACGGTCAAAGTCGTCGGCCTGCGCCGCAAGATTGCCGAGAATATGCAGGAGGCGAAGCGCCGCATCCCGCATTTCACCCTCGTCGAGGAGTTCGACGTCACCGCGCTCGAGCAGACCCGCGCCATGATGAACGCCGATCGCGGCGGCAATCCCAAGCTCACCCTGCTGCCCTATCTGATCATTGCGATGGCGCGGACGCTCGGCGACTATCCGCAGCTCAACACGCTCTACGACGACGACGCCAACCTCCTCACCCGCTCCGGCGCGGTCCACATGGGCATGGCGACGCAGACTCCCAGCGGCCTGATGGTGCCGGTGATCCGCAACGCCGACCGCCTCGGCATCTGGGACATCGCCCGCGAGATCCTCCGGCTCTCGGAGGCCGCCCGCACCGGCAAGGCCGCGCGCGACGAGCTCTCCGGCTCGACCATCACCATCTCCAGCCTCGGCCCGATGGGCGGCATCGCCTCGACGCCGGTGATCAACCGCCCGGAAGTGGCGATCGTCGCGGTCAACAAGGTCGAGGACAAGGTCGTGCCGGTCGACGGCGAGCTCGAGATCCGCAAGCGGATGAACCTCTCTTTGTCCTGCGACCACCGAGTCGTCGACGGCTGGGACGCGGCGAGCTTCCTCCAGGATCTGAAAAAGCTGATCGAAAACCCGCTGAACTTGCTCTCGGCCTAGGGCACGCTGCCGCGGCTACGCAGGCGCTGGTCCATCTGCTATCTTGCGTCGATGGGGGCGAGAATATTTCTTGTCTTGGCGGCCGTGGCGCTCGCCGGTCTGTCCGGTTGCGCTCCTCCGGTGGGGCTCGGCTTTCGTAGAGACGCGCCGCCGCAGGCGCTCGTTCCCGCGTCTCTCGCCGGCGTTTCCGATTATCGTGCGAGGTTTCGGGAGATATTTTGCGCCATCCGAGAACGCGAAAATTATCCGCGCCCGTGCGAGGAGTTGCTGCACCGCTTGAGCGGCGAGGCCGCCGCCAGCGGGCTGCCAGTTAGCTTTGCTGCGCCCGCTGAGCGACGGCGAATCCTAGTGGTGCCGGGGATATTCGGCGAATGCGCCGCCCACATTGCGACGCCGTTCAAGGACGCGGAGGAGCAGATCCGGTCCATGGGCTACCGCTTCGACCTCATTCCCGTCAGCGGACGTTCGAGCAGCGCTGCCAACGCACGCACGATAAGGGACTGGATCAGGGACAACGTCGCCCCGGGCGAGCGGCTCCTGGTCATCGGCTATTCGAAGGGAACGAGCGACATTCTGGAGACGCTCGCGCTCTATCCGCAGAGCTTACCTCCAGGCACGGCGATCGTAACCGTCGCGGGCGTAGTCGCCGGCACGCCGGTAGCGGATTGGTGGGAGCGTGGCCACAGTGCGGTTGCGCAGCTTCCGCTCCCCGGTTGCGGGCCGGGTGATGGCGAGGGCATGGCGAGCATCACACGCCGCGAGCGGCTGGATTGGCTGAGCCGCAATGTGCTTCCGCCGGACCGCAGCTACTTCTCGATCGCCGCTTTTGCGCTCAAGCGGAACATTTCGATCGTCCTGCAGCCGTTCAACGCCCAGCTATCCGGCATCGATGCTTGGAACGACGGCCAAATCCTCCATCACGACGCGATCATTCCGGCCGGCTATTTGCTCGGCTATCTGAACGCAGATCATTGGGCGGTGACGCTCCCGCTCGCGCGCTATGCGCCCTGGCTCGGACGCACGGTCGTCAACCGCAACGAGTTCCCGAGGGCGATTCTTCTCGAAGCGATCGTCAGATCCGTGGAGGAGGTTGATGCCCGTTAGAGCGTTCAGGCCTCAGGCCTGCGCCTCCGGCTCGCCCTGCTCGCCTTCGCGCTCGGCCTTCTTGGGCCGCTTCTTCGAGGCCTTGGGCGGGGCGGCGATGATCTCGAAGGTGGGGGCGCCGTCCTTGATGCGGACCTTGACCTCGCCGCCGTGGATGAGCTTGCCGAACAGCAATTCCTCCGCCAGCGGCTGCTTGATCTTCTCCTGCACCAGCCGCCCCATCGGACGCGCGCCGTACAGCTTGTCGTAGCCGCGCGAGGTCAGCCACTTGCGAGCCTCCTCGTCGAGATCGATGTGGACGTTGCGATCCGCCAG
>JAXDPC010000066.1:0-16738 GCA_034668525.1 Sphingomonadales bacterium | reverse complement strand
CTCCTCTTTTCCACCGGCTGGCTCCACGGCGAGTTCCACGTGCCGCATTGGGTGGCGATCAGCTGCTACGTCGCGATCGGCCTCGGCACGCTGTCGGGCGGCTGGAGGATCATCGAGACGATGGGGACCCGGATCACCAAATTGTCGCAGCATCAGGGCTTCGCGGCGTCGACCGGCGGATCGGCCTTGCTGTTCGGCGCCAGCTATTTCGGCATACCGGTGTCGACGACCCATACGATCACCGGCGCGGTGATCGGCGCCGGCGTCGCCCGGCGCGCCTCCGCGGTCCGCTGGGGGGTGGCGCAGAACGTGGTCCTGGCCTGGGTCATCACCATCCCGGCATCGGCGACGGTGAGCGCCCTCTGCTACCTGCTGGTCACGCTGTTCTGACCTCTCGACGCTGGAGCCGCCTTCGGGCTAGGCTCGGCCGATGCTCGACCTGCCGCCGCCCGATCCGGGCATCGAGATCGTCATCGCCAGCCAGGGCATGTCCAAGGGCCTGCGCCAGACCGACGGGCCCCAGATCGTGGTGCGCCCGGAAGTGGCGTTCGGGCCGGTCTTCGTCGGCGTCTACGCCAAGAATGTGAGCGCGCCGACCTCGGACGGCGAGACGGGGGCGGTGATCGGCCTGCGCACGGGCGCCGGCGGCTTCGACCTTTCGGCGAGTGCGTCCTACAAGGTGGCAGTGGCGCCCACCCCGGGGCTGGACGACCAGGCGCTCGAGCTGAATGCCGCCGTCTCGCGCCGGATCGGGCCGCTGACCCCGCGCGTCAGCCTCACCTGGAGCCCGGACGAGCTCGGCTCGACCGGCCGCTCGACCTTCGCCGAAGCCGGCGCCTCCTACCGGCTCGCCGCGGGCGCGACGGTCAGCGCCGCGGTGGCCCGCCGCGAGCGCGACGGCGGACCTGATTACACCGCCTTCAACGCCGGCGCCTCCTACACGCTCGCCGAGCATTTCACCCTCGACCTGCGCTGGTACGACACCGACCGCAGCGGCCTCGGCGAAATCTATCGCGGCCGCCTCGTCGGATCGGTGCGGGCGCGGTTCTGATGCGTCCTGCCCCCTGGCTCACTCGTCTCCGATGTGCGACTCTTGCTTCACCTCCGGAGCTGTGGTGGTGTTCACATAGCCGGGCAGTCCAGTAAGATCCGCCGCGACCCCTGGGTGTTGCGCAGCAGTTCTATGGGCGGCCTCGAAGAAGGCGGCCGCAGTTGGGGTGTCCGCATCGGGCGGTGAATCCGCAGGTCCGAAGCCGAACGGAATCGCCAACTTCATAGCGTTTACCCGCCAGGGTGACGGCAGCGGCGGTGGAGCCTCTGTCCTCGCCGTTGGCAGCAACGCCGACGACAGCCGCGCGAAGGCAGCATATGGTTGCTGCCGGTCAAAGACATTCTTCGAATAGTGGTACTTAGGAGTATGCTTCTCCGCCAGCAAAGAGAGAAATGCCGTATGGTCAACCTCCCCAGGGAAGACCGTGCCGGGACCGACGTGCTGAGAGATTAGAAAGGCGGGGACGCGGGGCCCCGTCGTGTCCCAGCTCCGCTTTCCGGCGGTGCCCTTGATCTTCAATGGCGGCACGTGATCGAAGAAGCCGCCATGCTCGTCATAAGTGATGATCAGCAACGTCCGCGCCCAACGCTCCTTGTTGCCGATCAGGATATTGTAGATGTCGGCTACGAATGATTGCGCACCCGTAATCCGCGTGGGCGCATGATCGTCGTTCGCGTGCTTTCCGCGCAATTCGCTATATTCGGGCTCTATGAACAAGATTTTCGGCACCGGCGCGGGGCCATTCCAGTCGTCACGCAAGCGGTTGAAGTGGGTGAATAGCCGGGGCCCCTTCTTAAGGCCGAGAATCTCATCCCACCATTCCGGCATCAGCGCGAAGAAAGGAAGCACCGCGCCCCAGATATAGACGCGCCAGTCGACGTGGTTGTCCCGGCACCAGTCGTAGACAAGCTCGTGCCGCGGTATCAGGGTTTTGTTCTTGGCGTAATGCGCTTCTCCGGCCATCGCCATCAGTCGGTTCGGCTGCGTCCCCGCAGGCAGGGGTGTGAACCAGCGCTTGCAGACGCAATAATGGCGCGCGAAGAAGTCGAATGCCCAAACGTCGCCGGCATCATAATAGCCCATGACGGCGCCGGGATGGACCGGCGGCTTCTTGCCCTTCTTCCGCCTCGATTCAAAGTAGCTATGGACGAAGCCGCCCATTTCACGCGGGCCGAATTGCACCTCCTTCGGCGTGTTGATCTGCATGCTCACCCAGTCCGGCCCGTGCGGCGGATCTTGCACGCGCTCGCCGCGGTCGAGCTTCTCGCTTCGGTACTCGTTCCCCGCAGAATCGTAGTTGGCGTGCTCCCTCTGCCACTTTTCGTCGTCCCGAATGCCATCGATATCGAGTCGCCCGTTCGGGCCCCTGCTCAGATAGCCGAGCATGTGATCGAACGACCGGTTCTCGAGCATGACGAAGACGATGTGGTCGATGTCCTCGAGCGCCATTGGATGTCTCCCCGCCCGTCCTGGCGGAAGGCTACACCCATAGTGGAGGCCGGCAACCGACATTTGGTCCACATCGGATCGATCGCGCCCGACCAGCGCGTGCGACCCATGGTCTCAATCAGGTCGGGTGGGGCGCTCAGCGGTAGGTGATCGTCTGGAAGACGTGGAAGGGCTGGCGCGGCATGTTGCGGCGGATCTCGACCTCGAGCGTCTCGCCGTCGCGGCGGACGATCTCGAACTCGGCGCCGAGCTCGGCGACGACTCCGTTCTGCGGGGAAACGGCGCGGGTCAGATGGCCGCGCGTGTCCTCGTCGCCGTAGCTGACCGAGAAATGGGGGCTGGACCGGAGCGTCGCGACGCCTTCGTAGCGGATGCCGACGAAATATTGCGTCTCCATCTGCTCGGGATCGAGCTCCGCGAAGGCGACGGGCGCGAGACGGGCCGGATTGCGTGGGCGGTTGCCGCTGAAATTGGGAACGCCGCGGACCGGGCTGTTCGCCGAGAAGAAAGCGTCGAGCCGGCCGTCCCGGTCGAGGTCGACGAGGCAGAGCTGGCTCGGCGCGCGGCGGCCGACGAGAGCGCCGAGAACCGCCCCCGGCACCCTGCCGCCGGTGCTGCGCCGGGCCACGGCGCACCAGATCGGCGGGCCGCTCGTCGAAAGGCCGAACAGCTGGCTGCCGGCCGGCAGCAGTACGCGGCCGCCCTGCTCGGCGACGGCGTCGGCATTGAGACGGATGAGGCTCGGCGGGAGCAGCCGGGTGCGGATCACATAGTCGCCGTCGCGGACGGTCTTGCGGCCGAGCGGCTCCCGGCTGGGCTGGACCCACCACAAAGACAGATAGAAGCGCTCGGACCGCTCCTGCCGCCGCGCCGCCGCGGCCTCGTCGGGTGCCGGCTGGGCGGCGGCCGGCACGGAAAGCAGTGTCGCAAGTGCGGCCGCGATCAAAGGCTTCGAATTCATTTCCATCTCCCCGGGCGCCCTCGGCCACCCGGCGACGCTACAGGGAAGCGAGCGCTTTTCAAGCGCGGGAACCTGCGGACATGCCTGGCGTCTGTGACTCCAGGCCGGGCCGGCGGGAAAGATGGGAGAGCGAGCGATGGCGGACGCGACGGGATATCAGAACCGGACCTACTGGAACGAGACCGCCGTGGTCCCTTCCTTCCCGCGCCTCGCCGGCGACATCGACGTCGACGTCGCGATCATCGGCGGCGGCATCGTCGGGATCACCACGGCGCGGCTGCTCAAGGACCAGCGCCTGCGCGTGGCGGTGATCGAGGCACGGCGGGTCGGCCAGCAGGTGACCGGCAAGTCGACCGCCAAGATGACTTCGCAGCACGGCATCCTCTACCAGATTCTCGAGAGCAAGTTCGGCGAGGACAAGGCCCGGCTCTATGCCGAAGCGCAGGAGGCCGGCATCCGCCGCATCTGCGAGCTCGCCGCGCAGCACCGCATCGACGCCGACATCGAGCCGATGCCGGCCTATGTCTGGACCGACGACGAGAGCTATGTCCCGAAGCTGGAGAAAGAGGTCGCGCTCGCCCGCAAGCTCGGGCTTCCCGCCTCGATGCAGCGCGGCGATATCGGGCTGCCGTTCGAGGTGCTGGCGGCGATGCGCTGGGACGACCAGGCCCAGTTCCACCCGGTCAAATATGTCGCGGGCCTCGCGGCGACGATCCCGGGCGGGGGCAGCCACGTCTTCGAGGCCAGCCGCGCGACCGATTATGAGCCGACCCGGGTCGTCACCGAGCGCGGCACCGTCACCGCGCGCCACGTCGTCATGGCGACGCATCTGCCGCTCGGCCAGGTCGGCCTCTATTATTCGATCGCTTATCCGCACGCCGAGGCCGTGGTCGCCGCGCCGGTCGCGCGGGCGCTGCCCGGCGTGTACAAGAATGCGGAGTCCCCCGACCGCTCGATCCGCACCCATCGCCACGACGGCCGGGTCTATGCGATCGCCGCGGGCAATCATTTCAAGCCCGGACACGTCGACGACGAGCGGGAATCGGTCACGGACATCGAGCGCTGGCTCGCCGAGACGATCGGCGCCGGCGCCGCGGAATATCGCTGGGTCAACGAGGATTATCAGGCGATGGACAGCTCCCCTTATGTCGGCTGGTCGTCGAAAGGGGGCGACGGCTATCTGGTCGCGACCGGCTTCGCCGGCTGGGGCATCTCGAACGGAACGGCCGCGGCGATGATCATCGCCGACCTCGTCGCCGGGCGCGAGCATCGCTGGCTGCCCGTGTTCGACGCGCGCCGCGTGAAGCCGGTGGCCGGCGCCAAGGAGTTCGCCAAGGAGAATCTGAGCGTCGCAGCCCATCTCCTGAGCGGCTATCTGTCGAGGAAGCCCAAGGATTACGACGCGCTGGAGCCCGGCCAGGCCGCGATCATGAAGGTGGACGGGGACAATGTCGCCGCGTTCAAGGACGAGCAGGGCGTCGTCCACGCGGTTTCGGCCGTGTGCACCCATATGGGCTGCCTGGTCGGCTGGAACGCCACCGACCGCAGCTGGGACTGCCCCTGCCACGGCTCCCGCTTCGCGCTTTCGGGCGAGGTCATCCACGGCCCCGCGACGCAGCCGCTCGGCGCCAAGGTGACCGGCTGAAAGCCGTGGATGGAAAGGATTTGAGGCTTCGCATCGGGACCGGCGCCCCCTAGACTTCGCCCCGTGGAGTGGGACGAATCGTTCGAAGATCAGCCGGTGCGCGAGGCGGACCGGCTGACGCTCGACCTCGACGGCTGGGAAGGCCCGCTCGACCTGCTGCTGACGCTGGCGCGCACGCAAAGGGTCGATCTCGCCAAAATCTCGATCCTCGCTCTGGTCGAGCAATATCTCGCCTTCATCCACGACGCGAAGAAGCTGAAGCTCGAGATCGCGGCCGACTATCTCGTCATGGCCGCCTGGCTCGCCTACCTCAAATCCTGCCTGCTGCTGCCCAAGGACCCGGCGGCCGATCCCAGCCCCGAGGAGCTGGCGATGCGGCTGCAGCTCCGGCTCCAGCGCCTCAGCGCGATGCGCGAGGCCGGGGCGCGGCTGCTGGCCCGCGACCGGATCGGCCGCGACGTCTTCCTGCGCGGCGCGCCCGAGGGGCTGAAGGTGATCCGCAAGGCGGCGTGGCAGGCCGATCTCTACGACCTCATCGCCGCCTACGGCCTCGTCCGGGCGCGCAACGAGCCCGCCTTCCACGTCGTCGCGCGGCGGCCGGTGATGACCCTCGACGAGGCGCTGCACCGGGTCGAGAAGATGATCGGCGCCACGCTCGACTGGACTCGGATCGAGGCCTTCCTCCCCGCCACGCCCGACCCCGAATACCGCCGCTCGGCGCTGGCCTCGAGCTTCGTCGCGGCGCTCGAGCTCGCCCGGCTCGGCAAGGTCGACATCGCCCAGGAGGAGCCGTTCGCGCCGCTCTATGTGAGGGCCGCATGAGCCGCATTCCCGATCATCTGCGCGCCGTCGAGGCCGCCCTCTTCGCCAGCGCCGAGCCGCTGACGGCGGCGGCGATCGCGGACTATGTCGGCGCCGACGTCGACGTGCCCACGGCGCTCGCCGAGCTGCAGGACCATTATGCCGGGCGCGGCATCGAGCTGGTCGAGCGCGGCAAAGCCTGGCATTTCCAGACCGCGCCCGACCTCGCCTCTTTGCTGCGTCCGGAGCGCGAGGAGAGCCGCAAGCTCTCCCGGGCCGCCGTCGAGACGCTGGCGATCATCGCCTATCACGAGCCGGTCACCCGGGCGGAGATCGAGGCGATCCGCGGCGTCCAGATCTCCAAGGGCACGCTCGACGTGCTGATGGAGGCGGGCTGGGTGCGGCCGGCGGGACGGCGGGAGGCACCCGGCCGGCCGCTCACTTTCGCCACCACGGCGACATTTCTTCAACATTTCGGGCTAGAAAGCCGGCGCGACCTGCCGGGCATCGACGACCTCAAGGCGGCGGGGCTGCTCGACCCGATCGAGGCGGCGCTGGAGCAGCTCGGCATCGGCCTCGGCGAGGGCGGCGGCGAACTCGAACTGGAAACTATGGGCGAGGAAGACTAGGTTCCTCGCCAAGGAGATCTTCAAATGGGCAGCTTCAGCATCTGGCATTGGCTCGTCGTCGGCATCGTGCTCCTCCTGCTGTTCGGCAAGGGGCGCTTTTCCGAGATGATGGGCGACGTCGCCAAGGGCATCAAGAATTTCAAGAAGGGGATGACCGAGGAGGAGGAGCAGGAGGCCGCGCGCGCCGCCGCCCAGCGCCAGATCGACGCCCGCGCCGCCGAGCCGACAATCATCCAGCCGCACCCGACCGACATTCCGGCCGAGCCCTCCGCCTCTCCTTCCGTCACGCCGGCCGGCTCCTCGGTCGACGGCGCGCAGCGCTAGAGGCGCCGCCGGGGGCGGACCATGTTCGGCATCGACAGCGGAGAGCTGCTGATCATCGCGGTCGTGGCTCTGGTCGTGATCGGCCCGAAGGACCTGCCCAACGTGATGCGGACCGTCGGCGGCTGGATCGCCCGCGCCCGCGGCATGGCGACCCATTTCCGCGCCGGGATCGACACGATGATCCGGGAGACCGAGCTCGAGGAGATGCAGAAGAAATGGGCGGCGGATAACGAGCGCATCATGCGCGAGCATCCGATGCCGAAGCCCGGCGCCGCCCCGGAGCCGCCGCCTCAGTCCGACGCGATCGCGCCGCCCGCCGCGGCCCCGGCTGCTTCGGGGGAGGGGGCGCGTCGCCCGCCGCCGCCGGCGCCGCCGCGGCGCCCCGCTCCCGCCGCACCGCCGCGGGCCGCTCCGGCGCCGCCGCCGAAAGAGCTGCCGTGAGCGAAGCGGAAGAGGGCCTGGACGAGACCAAGGCGCCGTTGCTCGACCATCTCGTCGAACTCAGGCGGCGGCTGATCTGGTGCGCGCTGACGCTGGGGGCCACCTTCGCCGGCTCGATCTATTTCGCGCGCCCGATCTTCGGCTTCCTCGTCCAGCCCCTGCTCCGTGCCGGGCAGGGGCGACTCATCTACACCAACATTTTCGAAGCCTTCTTCACCGAGATCAAGGTCGCCCTGTTCACCGCGATCATGATCTCCTTCCCGATCCTCGCCCTCCAGATCTGGCAGTTCGTCGCTCCGGGCCTCTACGCCCGCGAGAAGAGGGCTTTCCTGCCCTTCCTCCTGGCAACTCCGGTGCTGTTCGCGATGGGCGCGGCGCTCGCTTACTATGTCGCCCTGCCGCTCGCCCTCCATTTCCTGCTGAGCTATCAGGGCGAGATCACTCCCGGCATGCAGCAGGACGCGCTTCCCGGCGTCGGCAATTATCTCGATTTCGTCACCCGCTTCATGTTCGGCTTCGGCGTCGCCTTCCTGCTGCCGGTGCTGCTGATGCTGATGGAGCGCGCCGGCCTCGTCACCCGCCAGCAGCTGAAGCGCGGCCGGCGCTACGCGATCCTGGTCTCCTTCGTCCTCGCCGCCGTGCTGACTCCGCCGGACGTGCTCTCCCAGTTCCTGCTCGCGATCCCGCTGATCCTTCTCTACGAAATGTCGCTGGTCGCGATCTGGTTCACCGAGCGCAAGCGCAGCCGCGCCCTTGCCGCCGCCGAGAAGGGCGCATGATCTCCGGCTGAGGGCGACGGCATTGCCCGGCTGCAACAGCCGCAGCCATTTTGCGACCGCCGCGGTCATGGTTACTTTTCGGTAGCATTGACGATGCTAGCCTCCCGTCATGACGCGAGTCGACGACATGCTGATCGGGAAGCTGTTCTCGCCGCTGGCGGACTGGCTCGAGGACAGGCTCGGCCTCGGCCACTGGCGGGCTGCGCTCGAATGCCTGAACGGCCACATCGCCTGCTATCTCGCCGGGACCGCCTTCGCGATCGCCGGCAAGGGGATGCGCGACGGCATTTTCGCGGATCTGCTGGCGGCGGCGGTCTGGCTCGGAATCATGGAGGTCGTGCGCCGCGCCGCGCTGCGCCAGGCCTCCTCGCCGCTGGGCGTCCAGACCGCGCGGCTGGGCGAGTGGCATTTCCGGGCCATCGTCCTGCTCATGCTGCCGTTCAGCCTCTGCCATGTCGAGGGCTGGGCGAGCGGCTTCTACGCGGCCTCGCTGGCGCTGCTCCTCGCCCATCTCTATTTCAAAGCGTGCGACACGCCGCCGCCCGAACGCAAACCCGGCCTCGCCTTCCATTCGGCGTGATTTCCGGAACAACGCACCAGTTACGAGCGTCTTGTTTACGATCCCGTGCCGCACCGGCCCGGGCCGTATCCAGGAGTAAGCCAATGGGTCTCATTCTCGCACTCATCATCGGGGGCATCATCGGCTGGCTGGCGAGCATCGTGATGCGCACCAACGCCCAGCAGGGCCTCCTGCTCAACATCGTCGTCGGCATCGTCGGCTCGCTGCTCGGCAGCTTCCTGCTCGGCCGCTTCTTCGGCGCGGACGGCAACATCATGAACAGCTGGGACGCCGGCACGCTGATCGCGGCCTTCGTCGGCGCGCTGCTGCTGCTCGCCATCGTCAACCTCTTCACCCGGCGCGCGGTTCGCTAAGCGCGAAGACCGGACGAGACGAGAGAGCCCGCGGACCCAGTCCGCGGGCTTTTTCGTGTCGAGAGACGCTGGCGCAGGATTGATCGAGATCAAAAACTTATCCCCGTTATCCTCGTTATCCACAGGCAGATTCGACTCGCGCGAATCGATTGGGACCCGCATATCGGTGGGGCAGCCGGCAAGGCGGTCCCTCCGGAAACGGAGAGACCAAATTCCGGAAGCGGCCGAAAGCGGCAGCGACGGACCTTCGGGAATGTCGTGAAAGCTCAGGCCGGGCGCCCCACGGAAGAAGCGCGAGGCTGAAGTCTTCGGACCGATGCCGACCCCACTTTCCCGAAGAGGCGTCCAGCGGAACCCGGGCCTTCGGGCGATGGATCCGCGAAAGGAGCGTCGGCGAAGTTCGCTTCGCAGGCGGTCCGGATCGGGACCCGGAGAAGTTCGCTTCTGCGGGAACCGGAAAGAGGCAGACGACGGACTTCGGTCCGACTTCTGTTCTCTCGGGAGACCGGCAGAGTTCGCTCCGCCGGCGACCCGGAAAGGGTCCCATCGAAGCTTGCTTCGGTGGATCGCCCTGGGAACCTGGAAGAAGCTTCGGCTTCGGAAGGGAACCCGAAAGGGAACCGACCGGGGCCGAAAGGCCTCGGCCGGAACCCGATCCCCGGCGGGACGCCAAGCTTCGGCGGAAGCGTTGCGACCGTGGACAGTGGGGGCCGGCAGCGATGCCGGCCCCCATTCGCGTTTGGGCCCTGCTCAGGTCCCGCTCCGGCCCCGCTGACGCTCGTGAGCCATCCCATCCCGCAGGAATCCCGGCCCGGCGCCGTATCGACGCCGGTTCCACCAAGTCGCGCCCGTCCGCCGCCAGGCGCGAAAAAAGCGCCGCCCGGACAGGCGGCGCTTCTTCGGTTCACGCTGTCGGTGGCGATCAGCAGTTGTTGTCGACGCCGTCTGCGCAGTCGGTGGTGGATTCGACGTCCCGGGCGGCGCCGCGAACCGTGTTGCAGGCGGACAGCACGAAACTGGCGGTCAGGGCGGTTATCACGAGAAGCTTCTTCATATTCCGTCTCCTGGACTCGTCCCCGGCAAAAACAGGCGCGGGGGATCGATAGGGACTAAATGTCCGCATGATGGGCTTGTTCCGGAATGAGGGCCGGGGCGGGGAGGGAGCAGGGCCGGCCGCGCGAAGCTCAGACGCCGGACAAAGTTGAGCCCGGAGGCGCTACCGGGGGGGGGGAGGTTAGCGCGTCCGGGCTCATTTTCTGGATAGCGAGAGCGGGGGGGCAAAAGGTCACTATCCGAACTGCATAACGTGAGAGGGGCGGAGCGGTTCCGCGCGGGCGCGAAAAAAATCATGGCGGTGCGTTTTTTTCGGCAACCGCCCGGCCGCGGCGCCGGTTTGAAGCGCGAATGAGGAGAAAAAAGTGGCCAAGCCCCCGCCCAGCACGCCCCACAGCGATATCGACGGCGTCCATGAGGACGAGAAGCCGAATATCGTGACCGCGCAGGAGACCGGCGAAACCGCCGCGGATCTGAAGCTTGCCCGCGACCGCGCCAAGGGCAGGCCGCGCCCGTCGGCCGACGCCGACGGCCGAAACCGGGGCTAGCGCTCGGCGCGCTCGGCCACGGCGATCCTGACCGAATAGCGGCCGCGCTCCGAATCCCGATCGAGCGTCGAGCGGAGCTGCCGCGAAAGGCCGGTGACGATCCGGTCGAATCGCTCGAACAATTTCTCGTCGCAGGCGATCTCGCCGGCGAGCGCGTCGGTCTCGATCGCCAGCGACGCGAAGCCCGCGCCGTCGCCCTCGAGCGTGATCGCGACCCAGGAGGCGCCGCACAGCATGCCTAACTCGGCGATCTCAGTGACGAGGATGGCTATCGAGACCGCGACGTCCTGGGTGCCGTAAAAGGGCTCGATGTCGAGCCGGATCTGCATCTGCGAGGCCGATGCCGGAGCGGTGGCGCGCAGGTTTGCGGCGAGCTCGGCGATCAGCGAACGCAGGGCGACGCCCCGATTCTCCTCGAGCTCGGCATAATGGTTGCGGTGGACGACGGCGAGCGCGTCGACCCTGCGCTGGATCGAAGCGTAGGCCGCCGCGACGTCGTCGCTGGTCGCGCCGCGGGCGTGGAGATTGAGCAGGGAGGCGACCACCTGGAGGTTGTTCTTGACCCGGTGGTGGACCTCGCGGACCAGCCGGGTCTGGCGGTCGACCGCGGCTTCGAGCTCGGCCTCGTGGCGGGCGACGGTGCGGGTGACGCCGTCGAACGACTGGCCGAGCTCGGCGATCTCGCGCGCCGGCGAGCGCAGGCTCGGCAGGTCGAAGCCGCGGTCGCCCGGGCGGTAGGCGGCGACCGCGCGCTGCATGCGGCCGAGGGGACGGAGCAGCAGCCGGTCGAGGATCCACCAGCCGATCAGCGCCGCCGCGAGCAGCATCAGGATCGGGAGCAGGACCATCAGCAGCTCGGCCGCCGTGATCGGGGTCACCGCGGCGCGCAGCCGCAGCTCGAGCCCGCCGGCGACGCGACGGGTGAGCGTGACCTCGCGCTGGAAATGACCGGCTGCGCTGCCTTGGCGGAGCGGCATCACCCGGTCTCCCTGGGCGAGGTCGATATCGAACGGGATGGGCGAGCCTTCGGACTGGACCAGTTGCGCCAGCGCCTCGCGCCCATATTCGCCCCGTCCCTCGACCCGCCCTTCCTCGTCGGTGACGACGAAGCGGAGCAGCCGCCCGGCCGGGTCGATCTCGAGATGCGACCCGGGCCGCGCCGGCGAGCCCGCGGGCGGCGCGTAACCCGGCGAGCTGCACAAGGGCCGTCCGTCGCGGCCGTAGATCGCGTAGCGGACCGGGGCGACCTGGAGCGGCTCGACCCGCTCGATCGTGCGCGCGCAAAGGTCCGAGCCGGCCGGCGCGTGCGCGAGCGCCGGGCTGGCGGCGCGGATCACGACGGCGCTCCGCACCACGGCGACGTCGAGGCGCTGCGCAGTCGCGTTGAGCACCGCGCGCATCTCGACCTCGTCGCGCGACCAATTGTCGCGGGCGCTGTAGACGGAGGCGAGCACGGCGACGATGCCGAGCGGGAGCAGCCCCGCCGCGAGGATCAGCAGCATCTTGAGCCCGGTGGAAAGTCCGCCGAGCCGGGCTGCGATCCGGCCTTTGTTGTGGTCAGTCACGCCGGTTTGAACGTCTCCGGTCGCGGTCCTATCCGAGCTTGCCGAGCAAATCGAGCATTTCGGGCGGAACGGTCTCGTCGAGCGTGCGCTGATAGGCCGAGCGCAAAGCCTGGCCGACCTCGGGCGCCGGTTGCCGCTTGCGCTTCCTGGTTGCGGAGGGTGTCAGGGGAACGCTCTCATTCTCTTCCGGGGGCCTGCGCCGGCGCTCGCCGTCTCTTTCATCGGAGAAATTCAACTGGACCACCCCTCACACGGCACGCGCCGCGCCCGCTTTTCGCCTCTGTCACGAGCCCTTCCGGACCGGCTTCGACGCCGCCGTCCCCGCCGGACGGAGCCCATGGTTGCCGCGGCGAAATAATCCGCCGAGGCGGGCAGGGAAACAAAAAACTCGGCCAATGGTTCCACGCATCGGCGCAGCGCAAACGGACGGTCCTTTCCCGGGCACGCACGCCGGGCTGGCCCGTATCGGCGGGCTTGCAATGCGGGGGACGGCCAACCAATAGGCAGCCCTGGACGGAAACGTAGGAGTCGCAACGATCATGTCGCTTGGCCAGGAACTCGCCCCCCACCTCCCCTTCCTGCGCCGCTATGCGCGCGCGCTGACCGGGAGCCAGGCGCATGGCGACGCCTTCGTGCGCGCGACGCTGGAGGCGATCGTCGCCGCGCCGGGCGACTTCCCGCGCGACGTCGATCCCCGGCTCGGCCTCTACCGCACCTTCCACGCCATCTGGTCGTCGGCCAATATCGAGGAGGATCCGAGCGGCCCCGACGGCAGCGATCCCGAGAGCATCGCCAAGGCACGGCTGGCGCGGATCACGCCCTTGTCCCGTCAGGCCCTGCTGCTCACCGCGATGGAGGGGTTCACCTCGGAGGATGCCGGCTATCTGATCTCGGCCGCCCCCGAGGAGGTCGACGCCCTGGTCACCGAGGCCCTCGCCGAGATCGAGCGGCAGACCCGCGCGGAAGTGCTGATCATCGAGGACGAGCCGATCATCGCGATGGACATCGAGACCATCGTCCGCGATCTCGGCCACTCGGTCACCGGAGTCGCGGTCACCCGCGACGAGGCGGTGGCGCAGGCGCTGGCGCGGCGGCCCGGCCTCGTCCTCGCCGACATCCAGCTCGCCGACGACAGCTCCGGCATCGACGCGGTCAAGGACATCCTCGCGGAATTCCAGGTGCCGGTGATCTTCATCACCGCTTTCCCGGAGCGCCTGCTCACCGGCGAGCGGCCGGAGCCGACCTTCCTGATCACCAAGCCGTTCCAGCGCTCGACGGTGAAGGCGGCGATCGCCCAGGCGCTCTTCTTCGATACGGCGACCATTCCGGCCTGAAGCGCGGAACCGCCGCGCGCAGCGGGCGTTGGCCGCCGTAACGAATGGAACTCGCGGGGACTCTCCAGGCATGAACGACGGGCCGGACCATATCTCGACCACCGAAGCCCGGGCGGGCACCACGCCGCGGATGACGCGCTACGTGCTCGGCTGGGGCCTCTTCCTGGTCATCGTCGCTTTCGTCCTCATCTATTTTTTCAGCCGCTGATATCCTACATCAACAGGAGAGAAGGCGCCGCACCGGCGCCGCCGCAAGCATGACCATCTTCATGTTCGAGTACGGATCGGGGGCCTGATGGCGGGCGAGCAGCCGGCGGAGCTGGACGACATCGACGAGGCCGCGGTCGCGGCCGCCGAGCCCGTTCCGCTGCCCGACAACGAGTTCAAGGACCAGCTCGCGCAGGTCATCCCGCATCTGCGCGCCTTCGGCCGCTCGCTTTCGGGAAGCCGCGACCTCGCCGACGACCTCGTCCAGGAGACCTTGCTCAAGGCCTGGGCGGCGCGCAAGCGCTTCCAGGCGGGCACCAACATGCGCGCCTGGACCTTCATCATCTTGCGCAACCTGTTCCTCAGCCAGATGCGCCGCGCCCGCTTCAAAGGCGACTGGGACGAGATCACGGCGTCCAGGCTGCTTGCCGCGCCCGCCAGCCAGGACCGCCATGTCGAGCTCTCCGACATGCAGCGCGCTTTGCTCCACCTGCCGCAGCCGCAGCGCGAGGCGTTGATCCTGGTCGGCGCGGGCGGCTTCGCCTACGAGGAAGCGGCGGAAATCTGCGGCTGCGCCGTCGGCACGATCAAGAGCCGCGTCGCCCGCGGCCGCGTCGCGCTGGAGAATCTGCTCGCCGACGGCAAGCTCCCCTCGCGCCGCGAGCACGAGACCGACCCGAACCAGAGCGCCCTGCAGTCGATCATGAGCGAGGTCGACGACCTCTCCAAGGACCGCGATCCCGGCGGGCATTTGGGCGAGGATTGAGTGGGGGCGTCCTCCTGACGAAGGTCAGGAACCTTGGACGCCGCGATAAGCGATTTTCCGCAAGCTCTTCGGTTCATGGATGCCGGTTCAAGTCCGGCATGACGGTCTTCGGCGCCGGGCCGAGCCCGCTCAGTCGAGCCGGGCGAGCAGATCCTCGAACGCGCGCAGCGAACGGATCTCGCCGTCCATCTGGTACGCCTGACGCAATGCGTTGCCGACGCCGGCGTGAACGGTGGGCGGAGCCACCTTCACGAATCGCCGGGCCGGGGCATTGGTCATCGCATCGCGTCTCGAGTTCAGTGTATCCACGGGAGGATCAACGTATGTTGGCCCGCGGGGTTGCAATAGTTGCGGGGAGAGAACGGATCGGGCCCGGCCTGTTGTATGGATGAAACACAAAGTAAACAGCAGGTTAACGATGCGCTTGCCCGCGCACGCGGGCATTCGCCCTTCCTGAGGCAGCAGCTCGTCGCCCGGGAGGAGGTCGCGGCGGCGCTCGAAGCGGCGTCGGTCCGGGGCGCGCTTGCCGCCGGGAGGCGCGGCGGCGGCGCGGACGGCGACGTCATGGCTGCGATGCGGCGGGAGCGCAGCGGCGTGGCCCTCGCGCTCGGTATCGGCGATCTTGCCGGCCTTCTGCCGCTGGAGGCGGTGGTGGAGGCCCTGTCCGACCTCGCCGACGACTGCCTCCGGCGCGCGGTGGCGGCGGCGATCGCGGAGCGGACGCCGGGGGAGGAGCCGCGCGGCTTCGCCGTGATCGCGCTGGGCAAGCTCGGCAGCCGCGAGCTCAATTATTCCTCCGACGTCGATCTTCTGTTCCTGTTCGATCCGGGCGCGCTCCCGCTCCGTGCGCGCGAGGATGCGGGCGAGGGCGCGGTCCGGATCGGCAAGCGCATCGTCGAGATGCTCCAAAAGCGGACCGAGGACGGCTATGCCTTCCGCGTCGACCTGCGCCTCCGGCCCTCGCCCGAAGTGACTCCGATCGCGCTGCCGGTGGGCGCGGCGATCGGCTATTACGAATCCTCGGCTCTGCCGTGGGAGCGCGCCGCGTTCATCCGCGCCCGCTTCGTCGCCGGAGACGAGGGGCTCGGCCGCTACTTTCTCGATGCGATCCACCCGTTCGTCTGGCGCCGCAGCCTCGATTTCGGCGCGATCGGCGAGATCCAGTCGATCACCCGCCGCATCCGCGATCATTATGCGCAGGTCCAGGCCTTCGGCCCCGGCTACGATCTGAAGCGCGGCCGCGGCGGCATCCGGGAGGTCGAGTTCTTCGCCCAGATCCACCAGCTCGTTCACGGCGGCCGCGACCCGCGGCTGCGCGCCCCCGCGACGCTGGACGCGCTCGCCGCGCTCGGCGAAGCAGGCCGCGTCGACCGCGACGAGGCGGCGGCGCTCGCCGCTTCCTACCGGCTCCTGCGGACGATCGAGCACCGGCTCCAGATGGTCGAGGACCGCCAGACTCACGAGCTGCCGCGCGACCCGGCGGCGCTCGACAATGTGGCGCGGCTTCACGGCCTCGCCGACGGCGGCGCGCTGCTGGCGCTGCTGGAGCCGTCGGTCCGGCGGGTGGCGAGCGCTTACGACGCGCTCGACGCCGGCGAGGGCGACCTGCTGCCGGAAGGCGCGGAGCCGCTCGAGGCGCGCCTCGCGCAGGCGGGGTTCGACGATCCGGTCGCACCGCGGCTCCGGATCGAAGGCTGGCGGTCGGGCAAGATGCGCTCGCTGAGGACGCACGCGGCGCGCAGCGCCTTCGAGGCCATGCTGCCCGTGCTGGTCGAGGCGTTCGGCAAGGCGCCCGATCCGATGCGGGCGATGAACCGCTTCGACCAGCTCGTCGAGCGGCTGCCGACCGGCGTCAATTTCTTCCGCTTGCTCGAAGCGCAACCGGCGCTGACCCGCGTTCTGGCCACCGTCCTCAGCCATGCGCCCGCGCTGGCCGAGCAGCTCGGGCGCCGGCCGGAGCTGCTCGACACGCTGATCGACGCCAGCGCCTTTGCCGCGGTGCCGCCGGTCGGCGAGCTGGTCGCGGCCTTCGCCCGGACGGACAGGCCCGACGAGGACTATCAGATGGTGCTCGACCGGGTGCGGCGCGGCGTCAACGAGCGGCGCTTCGCGCTCGGCGCCCAGCTCGTCCTTGCCCAGACCGACCCGATCGAGGCGGCGGAGGGCTATTCGCGCATCGCGGGCGCGGCGATCACCCTGCTGGCCGACGCGGCGAAGGCGGAGTTCGAGGCGCGGCACGGCCGCGTCGCGGG
>JAXDPC010000065.1:0-4821 GCA_034668525.1 Sphingomonadales bacterium | reverse complement strand
ACCATATCGATCCGATCGTGCGATCGCTGCTCGACACCGATTTCTACAAGCTCCTGATGCACCAGTTCATCTACCAGAAGCATCCCAACGAGCAGGTCGGCTTCGCGCTCAAGAACCGGACGAAATCGGTCCGGCTCGCCGACGAGATCGACATTGGCGAGCTGCGCGAGCAGCTCGATTCCGTCCGCGCGTTGCGCTTCCGCCCTTCCGAGATCGTCTGGCTGCGCGGCCAGAGCTTCTATGGGCAATACGGCCTGTTCGAGGAGAGCTACCTCCATCACCTCAAGACGCTGCACCTTCCCGAATATGAGCTCGGCACCACCGACGACGGCCAGATCCGGCTCAGCTTCCACGGCCTGTGGATGCACACCACCTTGTGGGAGATCTACGCGCTCGAGATCATCAACGAGCTTCGCTACCGCCGCATCATGCGCGGCATGAACCGCTCGCAGCTCGACATCATGTATGCCCGCGCCAAGGTGAAGCTGTACGACAAGCTGGAGCGGCTGCGCGAGGTCGAGGGGCTGGAGATCACCGATTTCGGCACCCGCCGCCGCCACTCGCACCTCTGGCAGGAGCATTGCATCCTTACCGCCAAGGAGGTGCTCGGCGACGACGTCTTCACCGGCACCTCGAACGCCTATTTCGCCGCCAAGCACGATCTCGAGGCGAAGGGCACCAACGCCCACGAGCTGCCGATGGTGCTCGCCGCTCTGGCCGACGGCGAGGAGGAGCTGAGGGAGGCGCAGTACAAGGTGCTGAAGCAGTGGCAGAACGTCTATCGCGGCGGGCTGCTGGTGATGCTCCCCGACACGTTCGGGACCACCCAATTCCTCCGCAACGCGCCGGAATGGGCGCGGCACTGGACCGGCGCGCGCCCCGATTCCAAGCAGCCGATCGCGGGCGGCGAGGAGATCATCGCCTTCTGGCGGGAACGCGGCGAGGATCCGGAGCAGAAGCTGCTGATCTTCTCCGACGGCATGGACGTCGCCCTGCCGGGCCAGCCGCCCAACGGTTCGGACATCCCCGAGGTTCTCGCGCATTTCCGCGGCCGGGTGCGGCTCGGCTTCGGTTGGGGGACCAACCTCACCAACGACTTCATCGGCTGCCATCCGGAGGACCCCGAGCGGATGCGGCCGATCAGCATCGTCGTGAAGGTGAAGGATGCGAACGGCCGCCCGGCGGTCAAGCTCAGCGACAATTACGAAAAGGCCACCGGCCCGGCCGACGAGGTCGCGCGTTACCGCAAGGTCTTCGGCACCGAAGGCGTGGCGGACGTGCCGGTGACCGTTTGAGGAGAATGTCATGGCCTACGAGATCGGCCCGGCGGACGCGCTGATCGTCGTCGATCCGCAGATGGATTTCTGCCCGGGCGGCGCGCTCGCCGTCGCCGGCGGGGACGAGATCATGGACGCGATCTCCGCGCTCGCCCGCCGCTTCCGCGCCGCCGGCGGCCTCGTCGTCGTGACCCAGGACTGGCACCCGAGGGACCATGAGAGCTTCGCCGCCAACCATGCCGGCGGGACTCCGTTCGGGACGGCGCAGATGCCCTATGGCGAGCAGGTGCTGTGGCCCGATCATTGCGTCCAGGAAAGCCCCGGCGCCGATTTCCACTCAGACGTCGCGGGCGCGGTGGCGAGCGCCCATCTGATCGTCCGCAAGGGCTACAACCGGGCGGTCGATTCCTATTCGGCCTTCTTCGAGAACGACAAAGCCACGACGACCGGCCTCGGCGGGTGGCTGAAGGAGAAGGGCGCCCGGCGCTGCTTCTTCGTCGGCCTCGCCTACGATTTCTGCGTCGCTTACTCGGCGCTCGACGCCGTCCGCCGCGTCGGTCTCGAAGCGATCGTGCTCAAGGACCTCACCCGCGCCATCGCCATGCCGGCGGGGCAGGAGACGACGGTCGACGTGGCGGAGCAGGCCTTCCGCGAGGCGGGCGTCACGGTCGCAGCCGCGGCCGAGGCCATGCCTTAGCCCACATCCACGCCGCGCCGCCGCAGGAGAAGATTGCGAGCCAGGACAGCGGGCGCATCATGAATTCGGAATGGCCGATCGTGTGGCTGACGAAGACGAAGTACCAGGAGAGGGTGAGCAAAGCCGCGGCGAGGAGGAGCCGCGCCCGCAGCCGCGTCTCGGGCGTGCGGCCGCGCAGCGCCAGCAGGGCCGATCCCAGGACGAGAGCGGCGGGGCCGCCGCCGATCACCAGCACGCCGAGGAGGCGGGAGCCGAACAGGAAGTCGCCCGAATAATAGAGCATCCTGAGCGCGCCGGTGACGATGCCGCCGAGGCGGGTCGAAGCGGCCCATTCGGGCGACATGCCGAGCGAGGCGACAAGGTCGGCCGTGCTGCCGCCGATATTACCGCGCGGCGCGCCGATCCGCCATGCCAGCTGTTGGCCGCCGTCGCTCAGGGCCGACAGGCCCCAGAGCGCGGCGACGAGCGCATATTTCAGCGTGAAGGTGAGGGCGAAGGCGGCGGCGTAGGAACCGATCGCGGCGATCGCGCGGCGCGCGGCGCGGGCTGCCACGAGCCCGGGGTTGAAGGCGATGGCGGCGATCAGCAGCGCCACGCCGGCCGGGGCGGCGCCGATCAGGAACTCGAAGGCCGCGGTCAGCGCGCCGAGCAAGGCCGCCGCCCGAACCACCCGCGTCCGCTCCGCCTGCGCAAGCGGCACGCGCCAGGCGTAGAGCAGGAAGCCGGAAAAGACGATGTCCGAGGGCGCGAACGAAAAGGACCAGCCGAAGCGGCCGACGCCGCCGAACAGGAGAAAGGCGAGGCTCATCGCCAGCCAGGCCGCGTCGCGCTCCCTCGCCGCGCCGCCTCCCACGGCGAGGCGCCGGCCGGCGAGGAAGGCGGTAAGGAGCGACAGGCCGACCAGCGCGCCGAAAAGCAGCCAGCTCGCGGCGCCCAAGGGCAGCACGGAAAGCAGGAGGCCGGCGACGATCCAGTCGCCGTGGATGTAGCGGTGATAATAAGCGCGCGGTATTTCCCGGTCGGCCAGCGCCCGCAGGAGATCGTTGCAGTCCCGCTGGGGCGGCAGGGCGGGGGGCGCCGCCTGCCGCGGCCCGCCCGCGGCCGCGCGCGGCGACACCATCGCGCGAAGCCCCGGGTCGAGCGGTTCGAGGACCAGCATGGAGACGATGAGGCAGTCGTTATAATGGTAGCGATAGACCTTCCTGTCCCCGCCCAACGGAATGAAGGCGGACGCCGCGAAGGTGCCGCTTTCGACGGCTTCGACCGCCCGCGCCCGGAAGACCGAAACGGGCACCTGCGACACCGCGGCGCTCAGTGCCAGCAACCCGGCGAGGACGGCGGCGGCGATCGCAGCGATGCCGCCGCCCGCGCGCAGGAAGTCACGCCGATTGGGGTCCCTGAAGTGCATCGCTTCCCGCCGACCGAGCACGGCCCGACGGGGGCGTGCGGCGCGACGTCAACAGCAAGGCCGGAGGCGATGCAAGCCCGGCGGCGGTGCGAGCCTGACCATGCCAATCCCGGCAAGGCCCGTCGCCGTCAGACCATCGCCATCCCTCGACGTCCGTCGGCTTATCGATTTTCCCGGTCAGGCTAACCGCATTTCCTCGCTTTCGTCGATCCGGGCCAAGGCCTAAGCCTCGCCCGGAATCAATCCAGAGAGAGGCAAGAACGATGGATGCAAAGACCGGCGAAATGGGCGGGTGCCCCGTGGACCGCCCGACAACCGTCCGCTCGCTCCTCGGCCGCACCAACCGCGACTGGTGGCCGGAGGCGCTTCCGCTCGAGATCCTCAACCAGGGCGGCCTCTCGCCCGACCCGATGGGCGCGGATTTCGACTATGCCGAGGCCTTCAAGGCGCTCGACTATGACGCGCTCAAGGCCGACCTCACAGCGCTGATGACCGACAGCAAGCCGTGGTGGCCGGCCGACTACGGCAATTACGGCGGCCTGATGATCCGCATGGCCTGGCACGCCGCCGGCACCTATCGCACCGCCGACGGGCGCGGCGGCGCGAACAGCGGCCAGCAGCGCTTCGCCCCGCTCAACTCCTGGCCCGACAACGGCAATCTCGACAAGGCCCGGCGCCTGCTGTGGCCGATCAAGCGCAAGTACGGAAAGCATATCAGCTGGGCCGACCTCTTCATCCTAGCGGGCAACGTCGCGATCGAATCGATGGGCGGGCCGGTCTTCGGATTCGGCGGCGGGCGCCGCGACGTGTTCGAGGCCGAACGCGACATCTATTGGGGCTCCGAAGAGCAGTTCGTCGGGCACCCGGACAACAAGACCCGCATCCTGCCCGAGGAGCAGCTGGAGCTGGAGCATCCGCTGGCGGCGATCCAGATGGGCCTCATCTACGTCAATCCGGAAGGTCCCGGCGGCGTTCCCGACCCGCTGCAATCGGCGCGCGACATCAAGATCACGTTCGAGCGCATGGCGATGAACCACGAGGAGACGGTCGCGCTGACGGCAGGTGGTCACACCTTCGGCAAGGCGCATGGCGCGGGCGATCCGAGCCTCGTCGATGCCGCGCCCGAAGCGGCCGATATCGCGCTCCAGGGCCTGGGCTGGGCGAGCGCGCATGAAAGCGGCTTCGGCGAGCACACGATCACCAGCGGCATCGAGGGCAGCTGGGTGAACACGCCGACGGAGTGGTCGGAGAATTACTTCCGTCTGCTGCTCGACTATGAATATGAGCTCGTGCGGTCGCCCGCGGGCGCCCAGCAATGGCAGCCGATCAACCAGCGCGAAGAGGATATGGCGCCCGCCGCGCACGATCCGTCGAAGCGGGTCCCCACCATGATGACGACGGCCGACATGGCGTTGCGGGAGGACCCCGAATTCCGCGTC
>JAXDPC010000064.1:0-3497 GCA_034668525.1 Sphingomonadales bacterium | reverse complement strand
TTCCGGGTTGAGCACTTCCTGATGGGCCTTGTTCAGCATCGTCTCGAAGCCGATCGCCAGCGTCACCACCTCGTTCGCGGGCGCCTTGTAGACGGCGCGCTCGACGTCGTTGCGCGCGTAGATGCCGGCGACGAAGCCCGACGGGGTATAATGGTTCTCCTGCTGGGTGACCGGATCGATGATCCGGACCCAGGGATAATAGAATGCCGCGTGGCTGCTGTCGTACTGCGCCCGAAGTGCGCGCACTTCGGAGATCGTCTGGCCCTTGACGCTGTCGATGACGGCGATGCGGTACTGCATCCGCTCGGCGTGGCTGATCAGGAGGCCGATGGTGGACCGGCTCTGCGGAGTGTCGTCGAAGGTCGAGCCGGGCGCCGCGACGATCGAGATGTCCTCGAGCGCCTCGAACGCCTTCAGGCCCGTTGCCCGGTCGGTCGCCGGGTCGACCTGGCCTTCATAATCGGTCGCGTCGGGGATGGCGCCGTCATTGCCGCCCGCGAGCAGGACGACGATCGAGCGCCGGGCGGCGGATGAGGGCGTCGGCCCGCTTACCGTCAGATTGTCCTCGAGGCCGGTATCGGGCGGACTGGCGGTCGGATCCTCCTCGTAGAGGCCCACGAGCGTGTCGAGCACCTCGAGCCCGGTGACGGATGCGCCCGGCTGATCGATGACGATGGGAATGCTGCGCGCCCGCGATAGGCTGGCCGGTTCGCGCGCGAAATGGGCGAACAGCGAATCGGGCGAGCCGGCAGTCGCGTGCAGCGGATCGAGGGCGAGCTCGGTCGCGGCAAAGATGGGCAGGTCGCCGCTCGACGATTCGAACATGACCGAGGCCGTGACGGTCCGGACGCTCATCGTGGTCGTGTCGCCGAGATCGGCCTGCAGCTCGAGCTGAGCCGTGGCGAGATCGTCGTCGGTCGACGAGAAGCGCCACGTCTGCGCGGTGGCGTCGCGCAGGACGAGATAGAAGCCGTCGTTCGCCGTCCCGCCGACATAGACGAGGTCGCGATCGACCGCCCCGCGAAGGGCGACCCCGCTGTCGGTCGGAGCCAGCCGGTTCGGGCCGAGCGACAGGGTGATCGTGACCCGTCCATTGCCTGCCTCGCCCGGGAAGCGGGCGCTGATGTCGAGAGTGTCGGGCGGCGACGCGGCCGGCGCGGCGAGACCGGTGCCCGCCGCGGGGTTGAAGATCCGGCTGACGTAGAGCCGCTTGCCGCCTTCCTCGAAGAAGGCGCGGGCGGCGTTCCACAGGTAATTGTCGACGGCGCCCGTGTCGAAGACGAGCTGCGACTTGCCGCCATAGACACGTTCGAACTCGACCAGGCTGGTGATGATCTCGGGCTCGATGTCGAGCGGGCCGTAGCGGGCCGGTCCGACGAAGCCGGTGGTCGTCGTCGATACGCCTTCGATCGACTTGGCGCGGAAGGAGACCTCCTCCACGAAAACGCCGGGGGCTAGATATTCGGGCATGATGCTCCTCCTCGATCGCTCATGGCCGTTCCAGGAACAGGCTGGACGACGGTCCGTCGGGTGTGGCGCCGGTCCGCATGACGAGCGGCCGGCCGAAGCTCAGGAGTTGCTGGCCGAGCAGCTCCGGCGGCGACAGTGTGGACGCGAACAGGTCGCAGGGATGGTCGAGCTGGCTCATGATCGCGGCCAGGTCCGGCACGCCGGGCGCGCGGCCGGGCGGCGGATCGTAATAAGCGGCGATCTCGAGCGCCCAGCGGAAGTCGGTGATCGCCGGCGGCGAGCTCAGGGAGGGCCGTTCCCGATCCGGATATTGGAAGAACAGGGTTGCGCGGCCCATCGGGTCGGCGAGGCCCAGGCCGCGCACGGCGCCGCCATGGCTCGCCGCGATCAAGGCCCAGGCCGCGGGCCCGCCGGTGGCGGCATCCACGAGATCGCAGCGCAGCTGCGCGAGTGGGCCGCCCACGCTCCGCTCGGGCGCCGAGAAGAGGGGGATTCGCTCCGGGCTCGGGTGCGGGGGCGACTCGCCGTCGCCGAGCGGCCGCAGCGGCTCGAGCGGGAGGCCGGCCCAGCCCGGCCAATCGTAAAGGCCTCCGGCTGGAAGCTCGGCGTCCAGCCTGAGCGGAAGGAAACGACCGGCCTTGTCGACGACTTCGATCCGGTAGGTTCTCAGCAGGGTCGACCAGTCCGCGGTGGCGACGAGCTCGGCGTCGGTCCGGCCGGGCAGGCGTGCCGCCACCCACACGCCGCTGCGGTTTGGGATCAGGTTTGCCGTCAACTCCGGCCGGCTGACCAGCGTCAGGTTCACCTGGAGCCCGTCGGCCACCGGCGTGCCGGTGGCGAAGTCCCAGAAGACGATGCCGAACGGCGCGGGCCGCGTGATCCGCTCGAGGATGCGGACATTTTCGGCGCCGCCGTTCATCGGGCGAGCACCCCCATGTCGAAGGCGCGCTCTTCGACGAGCGGATATTCGTCGAGCGCGATCTCGGAATCGAGCAGCAGCATCCGCAGCACATAGGTCGCGGCCGGGGGAAGGCGCTTCAGCCGGTCCCAGAGGGTGAGATAGTCGCCGACGCTGAGCGTCTCGCCGACCGCGTCCAGGCTTTCGGTTTCGGCGAAAACGTCGCTCTCGGCGAGATAATGGTTGAGCTGGGTGGGCGCCAGTGAGCCCAGCTCGTGCATCGCCCGCATCACCCAGCCGAGCAACCTTTGCTGGCGCTCCGCCTGCTCGGCATAGGGTACGATCAGGTAGAACAGGTCGAGCGGCAGCGAGCCCCGGAAACGGCGGCCGAGCGCGTCGGTGCGGGCGACGAAATTGCGCCGGCCGGTGTTGGGCGCGACCCGCCAAAGGCAAATTGCGATTCCTTCCTTCATCGGGGCGTCGAAGTTGCGCGCCTGGTAGAGCTCGAAGGCGAGCGACGGGCCGAAGTCGTCGCGGGGATAGCGGTCGCGCAGCAGGCCCATCAGGGTGGCGCTGACCGCGGCGATGCCTTGGGCCCGCGCCATCAGACTTCCGCCAACCCGCGAATCGCTTCGGCGAGGGTCATGCCGCCGTGGCCGTTCAGATTGATGGGGCGGCGCGCCAGGCTGACCCGGTCGCCGGTGAGGCCGTCGGGCGAGATGGCCAGGATGTGGATGGGGGGACGAGCGAGGATTGCGTCGAGGGTGCCGCCGCCGCCGAATTCGTCTTGGGTGATCAGCATGTCGGCGCGATTGTCGCGGGCCTCGCGCATGGCATCGGCGCCGCTCGGCGAGCGCCCGACGACGAGCATGTCCGGCTCCCGCAGGAGCAGGTCGTCGACGATCCTGATCAGCATTGACGGCATTCGTCCGAGTTGGATGCGAATCGGGCCCACGAATCCCCGCTACCTTGCAAAACTGGATCGTGCGCCGTCCCGCCGCCGCCGAAAATCCGCCGACCGGAAGGAAAAAGGGTCGAAAACGGTCGGGGACCATTTGGCACGCCGGAGATATCCGCGAGATCGGGGGTGTCCGACGCAAGTATCGGCGCGGCGGCCCTATTTCGGACG
>JAXDPC010000063.1:0-4197 GCA_034668525.1 Sphingomonadales bacterium | reverse complement strand
CCGCCGCCGTTTCTGAGCGGGCACTTTCCGCCGCGCCCGCCTTTCTCTAGGGAAACGGCGAGAGGAACCGCCATGGCCGACCAGGACACCGAAGCCAAGCCCGGCGCCGCGCCCCCCGAGACGGCATTGCCGCCGCTGCCGACGCTCGAGGAGATGCAGCACTGGACCTTCGTCATGGGCCGCGCGCAGCAGATGATGATGGAGCATCTCGCATCGCAGATGGGGGAGGCGGGCTCGGCGCTCGCCGCCCCATCCGCCGCGCCCGGAGGCCCGCTGCCCTGGGCCGGCCTGTTCCCCGATCCGGCGAAGATCGCCCAGGCCCAGGTCGACATGTGGACCGAAGGGCTCGCCATCTGGCAGCGGGCGCTCGGCCAGCGCAGCGAGCCGACCGGCGAGGAGGTCAAGGCGGACGGCGACAGGCGCTTCAACGCCCCGCAATGGCGCGAGAATCCGGTCTTCGACATGATCCGGCAGAGCTATCTGCTCATCTCCGAGCGGCTGCTCGGCTCGGTCGACGCGCTCGGCGGGGTGGACGACAGGCAGCGCGAGAAATTGCGCTTCGCGACCCGCGCCTTCGTCGACGCGATGGCGCCGTCCAATTTCGCCGCGACCAATCCCCTGGTCATCGAGCGCGCGCTGGAAACGAAGGGCGAGAGCCTCCTCAAGGGTCTCGAAAACATGCTGCGCGACCTTTCGAAGGGGCAGCTCACCCACACCGATCCCGAAGCGTTCGAGGTCGGCCGCAACATCGCCGTCACGCCCGGCAAGGTCGTGAAGCGCACGCCGCTCTACGAGCTCATCCAGTACGGCCCGACGACGGGGGAAGTGCACGCGACGCCGCTGATCATCTTTCCGCCCTGGATCAACCGCTATTACATCCTCGATCTCAACCCGAAGAAGAGCTTCATCCGCTGGGCGGTCGAACAGGGGCTGACCGTCTTCGTCGCCTCCTGGAAATCGGCCGACGAGACGCTCGCCGAGACCACGCTCGACGATTATGTCCTCGCGGGCCAGGTCGATGCGATCGACACTGTGCGCGATCTGCTCGGCGTCCCCTCGGTCCACGTCATCGGCTATTGCGTCGCCGGCACCACCCTCGCCTGCACCTTGGCCCTGCTCGCCGCCCGCGGCGAGGCGGACAAGGTCGCGTCGGCCACCTTCTTCACCGCCCAGGTCGACTTCTCGGAGGCGGGCGACCTCAACCTGTTCGTCTCCGACGAGATGATCCGGATGATCGAGCAGGCCTCGGCCGGGAAGGGCTATATGGACGGCCGCTACATGGCCGCGACCTTCAACATGCTGCGCGGCCGCGACCTGATCTGGAGCTACGTCGCCAACAATTATCTGCTCGGCGAGGATTATCCGCCCTTCGATCTGCTCCACTGGAACGGCGACATGACCAACCTTCCCGCCAAGTGGCACCAGGCGTACCTGCGCGATTTCTACAAGGACAATAAATTGGTCCGCCCCGGCGCGATCGAGATAGACGGCACGCCGATCGACCTCCGCAAGGTCGAGACTCCGACCTACGTCCAGTCCGGCCGCGAGGACCATATCGCCCCGGCGCGCAGCGTCTGGAAGATCACCGAGCATTTCCGCGGCCCGATCCGCTTCGTGCTCGCCGGCTCCGGGCATATCGCCGGCGTCGTCAACCCGCCCGAGGCGCAGAAATACCAATATTGGACCAACGAGGAGAAGGTCGGCACCCTCGACGAATTCATTGCCGGCGCGACCGAGACCAGGGGCAGCTGGTGGCCCGACTGGATCGCCTGGATCGGCGCGCAGGGGGAGAAGAAGGTCCCCGCCAAAGGCGCCCGCGTCCCCGGCAAGGGCAAATTGAAGGCGATCGAGGACGCGCCAGGAAGCTACGTGAAGGGCCGCTAGTTCCTCCCCATGCGAACGCATGGGGAGGGGGACCACCCGCGGGTGGTGGAGGGGTAGAGGGCGCAGGCCCCGACAAGCCGCGCTCGATCCTCCGCTCCCGAGCCAGTTACCCCTCGACCATCCTCCGATGGTCCCCTCCCCGTCTGTCGACGGGGAGGAATTGCATTTGCTGCACCGCACAAAAATTGCTTGAAACGCCGTCCGCTTCCCACTATGTTGCATTGCAGCATAAACCAGAGGAACAGCGACATGGCCGATACCAACACCGCGAACACGGCTCCCAAAGCCGACACTCCGGCCGCGCCGCGCGCCGCCGAGAAGGCCGCCGACGCCGCTCCCAAGGCCGCTGCTCAGGCGGCTCCGGCCCCGGCCAAGCCCGCCGCTGCCGCGACCGCCAAGGCGGCTGCCGCTCCGGTAAAGGCGGCCGCCCGCACCGCGAAGCGCGCCGCCAAGGCCGCTCCGGCCCGCCGTACCGCGGCGAAGAGGATTCCGGCTCCGAAGCGCAACGTCGCCCGGGCCGCGAAGGCGACCATCGCCACCACCACCGACACCATCAAGCAGGGAACCAGGACCATGAAGAACGAAGCCAAGCAGGCTGCGGACCGCTTCCAGGCGGTCTTCGGCGACGTCAACGAGCGCGCCAAGACGGCGATCGAGCGCAACAACCGCATCGCCGAAGAGATGACCGAGCTCACCAAGGGCAATGTCGAGGCGCTGGTCGCTTCGACGAAGGTCGCCGCCAAGGCGGTCGAGACGATCGGCCAGGAAGTCGCCGAGTTCGGCCGCAAGAGCTTCGAGGACGCTTCCGCGGCCCTCAAGGGCTTCGCCGAGGTCAAGTCGCCGACCGACTTCTTCCGCCTGCAGAGCGACTTCGCGCGCTCGCAGTTCGACACCGTCGTCGCCGAGACCTCCAAGCTCAGCGAGACCATGATCAAGTTCGCCGGCCAGGCCGCCGAGCCGATCGCCAACCGCTATTCGGTCGCCGCCGAGCGCGTCCGCACCGCGGTCGCGATCTGACAAGCGACTTTGGTCGAAAAGACGGGCGGCCCGCTCCGGCGCGGCCGCCCTTTTTCGTGCCTGCGGCACGCGCTCGAGCCCCTTGCCGCGCCCGGGCACCTTGCCCTATTTTCGGCGTTGACATGCGTATGAGTGACTCACCTTTGCTCATGGCCGGCGACGGCGACAAGGGCGACGACGAAGGCACCGGCCTCGGCGTCGCGACGCGGACCCGTACCCGCACCAAGACGCCCTCGCCCTACAAGGTGCTGATGCTGAACGACGATTACACGCCGATGGAGTTCGTCGTGCACGTCCTCCAGCGCTTCTTCCGGATGGATCTCGAGGACGCGACGCGGGTGATGCTGGCCGTCCACCAACGCGGCGTCGGCGTCTGCGGCGTGTTCAGCTACGAGGTCGCCGAGAGCAAGGTCTCGCAGGTCATCGACTATGCGAGGCAGAACCAGCACCCCCTCCAGTGCACGCTGGAAAAGGCCTGACGGCGGGGAGGGTGGGGACAGTTACTTTCACCCGCGGCGGTGCCGAACCTGACGCGCCGCGCCTGAAAGTAACTGTCCCCTTCGTCGCAGGAGCCGGGGACAGTAACATTCACACGGGGCGGTGCCGAACCTGACCCGCCCCGCCTGAAAGTAACTGTCCCCTTCGGGCGCCGCTTGCACCCCATACCGAAAGCTCTAAACCCCGGCCATGGATCGCATCATCGTCAGGGGCGGGAACCGCCTCGAAGGCCGCGTCGTCATCTCGGGCGCCAAGAACGCCGCGCTCACCCTTCTGCCCTGCGCCTTGCTCACCGACGAGCCGCTGACGCTCCGCAACCTGCCGCGCCTCGCCGACGTCGACAGCTTCGGCCATCTGCTCAACCAGCTCGGAGTCTCGACCACCGTCGAAGGATCGAAGCCCGACGAGTTCGGCCGGGTGATGACCTTGCGGGCCTCGCGCCTCGCCTCGACCGTCGCCCCCTACGACATCGTGCGCAAGATGCGCGCCTCGATCCTCGTCCTCGGCCCGCTGGTCGCCAGGGCGGGGGAGGCGACGGTGTCGCTCCCCGGCGGCTGCGCGATCGGGATGCGCCCGGTCGACCTCCATCTGAAGGCGCTCGAGGCGCTCGGGGCGGAGCTCGAGATCACGGCCGGCTACGTCAAGGCGATCGCGCCCAAAGGCGGCCTCCGGGGCGGCACGATCCAATTCCCCTTCGTCTCCGTCGGAGCGACCGAGAACGCGCTGATGGCCGCGGTCCTCGCCAAGGGCGAGACGGTGATCGAGAACGCCGCCCGCGAGCCCGAGATCACCGACCTC
>JAXDPC010000062.1:0-4101 GCA_034668525.1 Sphingomonadales bacterium | reverse complement strand
AAGCGCGCGCGCTCGCCGTCGATGTAGCGGCGGGTAAGCCGGCCCGGATGCCAGGCGAGCATCGGCAGGGTGCGCCAGATCTTGCCTTCGAAATGGAGCACCCCGTGGGCGAGGTCGTGCCACCAGGCGGCGACGGTGCGGTGGATGTGCGCCGGCTGGCCGCAGGCGTGGCAGAAATGGCCGGCCAGCGGCGCGCCGCAATTGAGGCAGTTGCCCGGACGGCCGTCGTGAGCGCCCGGCGCCTCGCCGGCCCGCGGCTCGACGACGCGCGCGATGACGCCGCCGGTCACCGCATCGCCCGCGCCTTCGAGCGCTCCGCTCATCGCCGCTCCTCCCGCGCCGGCTTGTGCCGCAAGCCCCGGCCTGCGTCGAGACCATATGCGGGCTCGCCGCGGCCATGCTATCGCCCCGGCCGATGACCAGAACCGGCCTGCTCGGCGGCTCCTTCAACCCGGCCCATCGCGGCCACCGCCATATCAGCCTCGCAGCGGCCGAGGCGCTGGGGCTGGACGAAATCTGGTGGCTGGTCTCGCCGGGCAACCCGCTCAAGGAGCGCGAGGGAATGGCGGCGCTGGAGGCCCGCTTCGCGTCGGCGCGGCGCGCGGCGCGGCGCGCGCCGATCCGCGTCACGGCGATCGAGCGCGATCTGGGCAGTCCCTACACCGTCGATACGCTCGAAGCCCTGGTCCGCCGCTACCCGCGCCGCCGCTTCGTCTGGATCATGGGCGAGGACAATCTCGTCCAGTTCCACCGCTGGCGCGACTGGCGGCGGATCGCCGCGACGGTTCCGATTGCGGTGGTGACGCGGCCGGGTTATCATGGCCCCGCCCGTCGGGCTCGCGCGATGGGCTGGCTGCGGCGCTTCGTCCAACCCGCCGCCAATCTGAGGCAGTGGACCGAATGGAGATTGCCGTCGCTCGTGCTGCTTCGCCTGCCGCTCGATCCGACCGCCGCCACCGCCATTCGCGCTGCCGACGCCTTTTGGCACTTAACCGCCGAGAATTCGTTCCAACCCAGGGGGTTGCGTGACGGCGTGACGCGGCGCCCGCTCGACCGAAGGAGGCACATTGCCCGCAAACCAGCCCGCTCCGCCTGAAGGCGGAGCCAATGAACGGACCGGACAGCTGCACGAGCTGGTGCTCCGTTCGCTCGACGACGACAAGGCGCTCGACGTCGTTTCCATCCCCCTCGCCGGTAAATCCAGCATCGCCGACCATATGGTCATCGCCAGCGGGCGCTCGTCGCGCCAGGTCGCCTCGATGGCGCAGAAGCTCAGCGAGCGGATCAAGCAGGACATGGGCCGTCCGGTCCGGGTCGAAGGCCTGCCGGTCGCCGATTGGGTGCTGATCGACGCCGACGACGTCATCGTCCACATCTTCCGTCCCGAGGTCCGCACTTTCTACAATCTCGAGCGGATGTGGGCGTTCGAGGAGAAGGCGCCGGCCACGGCTGCGGTCTGAGGGCCGTCTGTCATTGCGAGCAGAGCGAAGCAATCCGTGCTGCGCCTCCGCCCCGTCGGATTGCCGCGTCCCTTCGCTCCTCGCAATGACGCGGTGAGGTGAAATGCTGCTCCACATGATCGCGCGCGGAAAGATCGGCCGCGGCCCCGAGGCGGAGCTGGTCGACCGCTATTTGAAGCGCCTGGCCTGGCCGGCGAAGGTCACCGAGCTTCCCGAGAGCGGGGGCCGCATCCCGCCACGGGCCGACAATACGGTCACCATCCTGCTCGACGAAAAAGGCGAGCAGCTCGGCTCGCTCGCCCTTGCGGAAAGGCTTCGCGCCTGGCGCGACGACGGCCGGCGCGAGGCGCGATTCCTGATCGGCGGGGCGGACGGCTTCGGCGATGCCGAGCGTGCCGGCGCGGACCTGCTCCTCGCCTTCGGCAAGGCGACCTGGCCGCATTTGCTCGCCCGCGCCATGCTCGCCGAGCAATTGTGGCGGGCGACGTCGATCCTTGCGAAACATCCCTATCATCGCGAAGGATGAGCGGATGCGCCGTCTCCTCCTCGCTCTGGCCACCGCCGCCTGCATCGGCGGGATCGCCGCGGCCCAGAGCGGCGGCGGCGACGCGCGCGCGCTGCGCGAGGCCCAACAGGAGGCGCAGCAGGCGGCGGCCCGCTACCAGCGGCTCGAGGAGGAAGCGCGCAGGGCCACGAGCGAAGCGGCCCGCGCCCGGGCCGCGGCCGAGGCGCTGGCCGCCAGGATCGAGGCGAGCGAAGCCGATATCACAGCGGCGGAGACGCGCCTCCGGATGGTCGAAGCCACCGCCGCGCAGCAGCGCGCGCGGCTCGCCGAGCGCCAGCAGCCGCTGGCCCGGCTTGCCGCCGCGCTGCAGACGATGGCGCGCCGGCCGCCGGCGCTGGCGCTGGTCCGCCCCGGCTCGTTCGAGGACGTCGCCCATGTCCGCTCGCTGCTCGCCGCCACCCTCCCGGTGATCCGCGCCCGCACCGCCGCGCTTCGAATCGAGCTCGGCCGCTTCAACCGGTTGCGCGCCGAAGCGGCGCAGGCGAGGGCCGCCCTCCTCGCCAGCCGCGAGGAGCTGCGCCGGCGCCGCGTCGCTCTCGCCCGCTTCGAGGCCGAGCAGCGCCGGCGCTCCGCGACCCTCGCGGAATCCGCGCTGAGCGAATCCGACCGCGCCCTCGCGCTCGGCGAGCAGGCGCGCGAGCTCGCCCACCGCATCGGCACCCGCGAATATCAGCAAAGGCTCGAGGCGCGGCTCGGCGCATTGCCCGGACCAATGCCGCGGCCCGGCTCGCCGGGCACGCCCTCCGCCGCGCGAACGCCATACACTCTTCCGGTCGAGGGCCGGCTCCTCGCCGGGGTCGGGGAGATTTCCGACGGCGGAGTCCATTCGCGCGGCCTCCTTTTCGCGACGGAGCCCGGCGCCGAGGTGGTCGCCCCGGCCAACGGGACCGTCATCCACGCCGCCCGCTTCCGCTCTTATGGCGAGGTGGTGATCATCGATCACGGCCGCGGCTGGATCAGCGTGGTCACCGACCTCGCCTCGACCGGCGTCGCCCGCGGCCAGCGGGTGCGGCGCGGCGACCGGATCGGCCGCGCCGGCACCGAAGAGCCGCGGATCAGCGTCGAGCTGCGCCGCGGCGGCCGTCCGGTCGCGATCGCCCCCTTGCTCGCGGGCTGAGCCGCCTCCTGAACGGGCGTTCATCCAAGGTTGCTTTTCGCCACGCTAATCTGCGGGTAGAAGCGTCCAGAACCGCCCTCCCGCAGGATGACCCGATGGCCTCCAATCTTCTCCGTTCCCTCGGTCTCGTCAGCGCCATCGCCCTGGTGCCGGCGGCGACCGCCGCCCTCGCCCAGGTCGACGTCAGCACCTATCGGGAGCTCGACCAGTTCATGAACGTGTTCGAGCGGGTGCGCGCCGAATATGTCGAGCAGGTCGACGACGAGCGGCTGATCAAGGGCGCGATCGACGGCATGCTGGCCAGCCTCGATCCGCATTCCTCCTATCTGGACGCGCGCAACTTCCGCTCGCTGATGACCACGACCGAGGGCAATTACGGCGGGCTCGGCCTCAGCGTCACGCTCGAGGACGGCGCCGTCAAGGTGATCGCGCCGACCCGCGACACGCCCGCCGACCGCGCCGGGATCAAGGCCGGCGACTTCATCACCCATGTCGACGGCCGCCTCTTCTACGGCGGCACCCTCGACGAGGCTGTCGAAGCGATGCGCGGCGCGCCCGGCACCAGCGTCCGGCTGACCATCGTCCGGCCCGGCCGGGAGCGGCCGTTCGACGTCACCATCACCCGCGCCATCATCGACATCCCGGCCGCCCGCTTCGAGGTGCGCGACCGGGTCGGCATCATCACCGTCACCACCTTCAACCGCAACACCACCGAAGCGGTGAACAATGCCATCCAGTCGATCCAGCGCCAGGTCGGCGGGCAGCCGCTCGGCTACGTCATCGATCTGCGCTCGAACCCGGGCGGGCTGCTCGACCAGGCGGTCGGCCTCTCCGACCTGTTCCTCGAGCGCGGCGAGATCGTCTCGCAGCGCGGCCGTCGCCGCAACGACATCGAGCGTTTCCACGCCCGTCCGGGCGACGCCACCACCGGCGCCCCCATCGTCGTGCTGGTCGACGCC
>JAXDPC010000061.1:0-19332 GCA_034668525.1 Sphingomonadales bacterium | reverse complement strand
GCCCCTGTCCTGGTCGGAATATTATCGGGACAACAAGCTCGTCGCGGTGGACCCGCGCGTTCTCGCCACCCGGCGCACCATGTCGCCGTTTCGGACGAGCGAGACGGGGCGGATCATCCCGATCACTCCCGCCCAGCGGGCGGTCATCGAGAGCCAGGGCCGGGCCAATATCGGCGAGGGCTTCACGATTCCGGTCCATTTCCCGGGGGAGCCGTCTGGCTCGTGCACGTTCATCATGTCCTGCGGGCGATCGCCGCCGACCCGGAATTTCGCAATGGCGCACTGGATCGGCAGCTCCGCCTTCCAGGCCGGCAGGAGCATCCTCGCCAATGCCCGCAGCCGCGGCGCGCCGGTGAAGCGCGCCCGGCTCACCGAGCGCCAGCTCCAGTGCACGATCCTCGTCGGCCGCGGGCTTTCCGAAGAGGCGATCGCCAAGAGGCTCGGAATCTGTTTCGAGACCGTCAAGCGTCACCTCAAGGAAGCGCGGCTGGCCTGCGGCGTCACCAAGAGCGTCCAGCTCGTCACCCAGTCGCTCAACGACGGGCAGATCACGCTCCGCGACATCTTCGCCGAGGATGTGTCCGGGCCGCATTGACTCCGCGTTTCGGCTTGCCCCTTTAGGGGGAGTGTAGCCGAAGCGAATCCGGCCCAGTTTCCGATCCCCAACGGGATTGGAGTCGCTGGATGAGCGACGCTCGTTTCACGGCCGCCAGCCTCCCTCGCCTGAGCCCTCGGGCGGGCTGAGGAGGATGGCGACGGACTCACCGGCGCCGGCGCCGCGGCCCGACCCGGCCCTGGGATGCTTCGTCCTGCTGGCGCGCTTCCTCGGCGTCCCCGCCGATCCGCAGCAGATCGGCCACGACCGAGGCAAGGGCGAGTCGCCCTACACGCTCGAGGATCTGTCGCGGATCGCGAAGAAGCTCGGCCTGGTCAGCCGCATCCGCCGCTGCGCCCCCGACGAGCTGTCGAGGATGCCGCTCCCCGCGCTGGCGCCGCTCGCCGACGGCGACGCCGCCGTCATCCTCAAGGTCGAGGACGGGCCGGAGGAGCCCAGAGTCCTCGTCCAGCACGGCGATCGCGAGCGGCCGGACATCTGGACGGCCGCGGAGCTTCGCGAGCGGTTCACCGGACGCCTGTTGCTGATGACGGCGCGAGACCGGGTCGCCGGCGCGGCACGGCCGTTCGACATCAGCTGGTTCATCCCGGCGCTGGTCAAATATCGCAAGCCGCTGCGCGACGTGCTGATCGCTTCCTTCTTCGTGCAGGTGATGGGCCTGGTTTCGCCGATCTTCTTCCAGGTCGTGATCGACAAGGTGCTGGTCCACCATTCGCTGACCACGCTCGACGTGCTGGCGATCGGCCTTTCCGTCGTGCTGATCTGGGAGACGGCGCTCTCCGGCCTCAGGAACTGGCTGTTCGCGCATTCCACCAATCGCGTCGACGCGGAGCTCAGCGGTCGAATGTTCCGCCACCTCCTCAACCTGCCGCTCTCCTATTTCGAGGCGCGGCGGGTCGGCGACAGCGTGGCCCGCGTACGGGAGCTGGAGCGGATCCGCGAATTCCTGACATCGAACGCGGTGACGGTCGTGATCGACCTGTTCTTCACCGTCGTCTTCTTCGCCGTGATGTACCTCTACAGCCCGTTCCTGACGCTGATCGTGCTGCTCTCGATTCCGATCTACGCGGCGATCTCGATCTTCATCACGCCGACGCTGCGCGCCCTGCTCGACGAGAAGTTCCGGCGCGGCGCCGAGAACCAGGCCTTCCTGGTCGAGAGCGTGACCGGCATCGGCACGCTGAAGGCGATGGCGGTCGAGCCGCAGATGCGCGACAAATGGGAGAAGCAGTTCGCCGGCTATACCCAGACCGGCTTCCAGGTCGCCAAGCTCGCCAACTGGGGCAACCACCTCATCCAGATCGTCTCCAAGCTGACGACGGTCGCGATCCTCTATTTCGGCGCCAAGGCGGTGATCGCCGGCGACCTCAGCGTCGGCGCCCTGGTCGCCTTCAACATGCTCTCCGGCCGCGTCGCCGCGCCGATCCTGCGCCTCTCGCAGCTCTGGCAGGATTTCCAGCAGGTGCGCATCTCGGTCGACCGGCTCGGCGACGTCCTCAATGCGCCGGCCGAGCCCGAATATAATCCGAGCCGCGCCAGCCTGCCGCGCATCCAGGGCGCGATCGAGTTCGACAAGGTCCGCTTCCGTTACCGGGCCGACGCGCCCGAGGCGCTGCGCGGCGTCAGCATCGAGATCGGCGCCGGCGAGATGCTCGGCATCGTCGGCCCCTCGGGGTCGGGCAAGTCGACCCTGACCAAGCTGGTCCAGCGCCTCTACGTGCCCGAGCAGGGGCGGGTGCTGGTCGACGGCGTCGACCTCGCTCTGGTCGATCCTGCCTGGCTGCGGCGCCAGGTCGGAGTCGTCCTCCAGGAGAACATCCTGTTCAACCGCACCGTCCGCGAGAATATCGCCCTCGCCGATCCGACCCGGCAGATGGAGGCCGTGATGGCCGCCTCCGAGCTCGCCGGCGCGCACACATTCGTCGCCGAGCTTCCGCACGGCTACGACACGATCATCGAGGAGCGCGGCGCCAATCTCTCCGGCGGCCAGCGGCAGCGCATCGCCATCGCCCGCGCCCTCATCACCGATCCTCGTATCCTCATCCTCGACGAGGCTACGTCCGCGCTCGACGCCGAGAGCGAGGAAATCATACAGGGCAATTTGAGGATGATCGCCCACGGCCGGACCGTCATCATCATCGCCCACCGCCTCTCGGCGGTGCGCCAGTGCCACCGGATCATCACCGTCGAGGAAGGAGCGATCACCGAAGAAGGCGACCATGAGTCGCTGCTCCGCGCCGGCGGCCGCTATGCCAGCCTCTACTCCAAGCAGATGGGGACCGCGGCATGAGCGCCATCGCGGCCCGCTTTCCCACGCTCTCCCACCACCTCTCGGTGCTGCGCGAAGCGTGGCGCCAGGAGAACGAACGGCGGCGCGGGCGTCAGAAGGTGATCGCGGAGCACGAATTCCTCCCCGCCGCTCTCGAGATCATCGAAAAGCCGCCGAGTCCGGGCCTCAGGATATTGATGCTGCTGCTCTGCGGCCTGTTCAGCGTGGCTTTGCTCTGGTCGTTCATCGGGCGGGTCGACGTCGTCGCCGTGGCGACCGGCCGGACTCTGCCGATCGCCAACGTCAAGGTGATCCAGCCGGTCGAGATCGGCGTCGTGCGTGCGATCCACGTGCGCAACGGCCAGCGCGTCCGCCGCGGCCAGCTGCTGATCGAGCTCGATCCGACTGCTGCGGCGGGCCAGGAATCGCAGGCGACCCGCGGCCTCCTCGCCGCCAATGTGGTGCGGGCCCGCAACGGCGCACTCCTCGCCCACCTCCAGGGGCGGCCGGCAATCTTCCACGCCCCGCCGGGGACGCCGCCCGACGTCGTCGCCACCCAGAGCGAGCTGGTCCGTTCCAAGGTCGCCGAATATGAGAGCGAGCGCCGCTCGCTCACGCAGAGCCGCGCGGAGAAGAGCGCCGAGCTCGCCGGCACGCTCGCCGAGATCGCCAAGCTGCGCCAGACCCTGCCGCTGATCGAGCGGCAGCTCGCCGCCCGGCGCGAGCTCGCCGGGCGCGGCCATTTCTCGCAGCTTCGCGTGCTCGAATATGAGCAGGCGCGGATCGAGCACGTCCAGAACATCGCCGTGCAGGAGGCCGCCGCCCAGCGCGCCCGCGCGTCGCTCGGCACGATCGACGCCTCGCTCGCCACCCTGCGCGAGCGCTTTGCGGAGGAGGCGGCGACCGAGCTGGCCGGCGCCGAGAACGATTCCAGCCTGCAGGCGGAGGAGCTGCGCATGACCGCGAGGCGGCGCCAGCTCCAGCAGCTCGTCGCGCCGGTCGACGGCGTCGTCCAGCAGCTCGCGGTGCATACCGTCGGCGGCGTGGTCCAGCCGGCCCAGCCGCTGATGGTGGTGGTGCCGGTCGACGGCGAGATCGCGGTCGACGCCCAGATCCTCAACCGCGACATCGGCTTCGTGCGCGAAGGCCAGGCGGTCCGGGTCAAGCTCGAGGCCTTCCCCTTCACCGATTACGGCGTCGTCGACGGCATCGTCGAGACGATCAGCCGCGATGCGATCGCGCCCGACGAGCAGAGCCGGCAGCAGGCGGCGGAGGGCAGAGGCCCGCCGGCGCCGCCTCTGGTCTACAGCGCCCGCATCCGGCTGCTGAGCAACCATCTGATGATCGGCGGCCGCCGCCAGCCGATCGGGCCGGGCATGGCGGTCCAGGCCGAGATCCGTACCGGCCGGCGCCGCATCATCCAGTATCTCCTCTCCCCGATCAGCCAGGCGATGGACGAAGCGGGGAGGGAGAGATGAGGCGGCCGCTGCCGGAAACGCACCCCCGGGGCAATCGGCGAAGGGTCGCCCAAGCAAGGCGACACACTGCGAATGGAAGCCGCAGCGATGCGGCGCACGTCTGCGCCCGCGCGGGCGGCTGAAGGAGAGGCATCATGCCGGATACAGTCACGAGGCGGCAGGTCACCTTGGCCTGGACCTATGCGATTGGTCGCGACTTGCCCCGATCGACCTATTCGTCCTCGACGACGAGAGTCAGCCTCCCCGTGGCGGAATATCTTCCGGCCGACCGGGACCGCCAGGACCTCATCGGCTTCTTCACCGAGAACCGGCCGTCGACCGGCCAGCTGATCGTCCGCGACGGCTACGCTCCGATCGTCCTCGTCTCCGACCCGGCAGTGGCCACGCAGGCCAACAACATCGCCGGGATGCTCGCCGCCATTCTGGAAGACCCTTCGCGCTACAACCTCACCGGCGCTTTGGCCGGCTATGCCAATAATCAGAACGAATCGATCGTCATCTATCTTCACTCGGAACCGAGCAAGGGCGTCGCCGCGGGCTATTATCTCGATCTCGATCGCCACTATCGGGGGCAGAACTGGTTCAGCGGCCAGGCCGACAGCGTCCACCGCGCGCCCGGTGAGGGATCGAACGCCGACTGGGACTATATCCAGGTTCAATATCCGAGCGGACGGGACGGCCTGCCGGTCGCGAATCAGTACAGCACGGTCGGCTATCTGGGGAGCGTCATCCACGAGCTCTTCCACCGCCGCTACTACGAGCATGATTTCAACGTCATGTATCGCAGCTACAGCGCCGCGAACGCGCAGGACTTCGTCGGGCGCTATACCCCCGATCTCGCCATCGCCGATCCCGTCTACAGGCGCACGCGAGAGGCACTCGTTCAGCTATACCGTGAAGGCCGGATTTCGTGGGACGGCCGCTTCTTCAACGCCGCCCAGCCCGACGACGCCGCGCTGATGACGCAATTGGAGAACGAAGACCGGGATCGTCTTCGCGACGTCGCCACCGCCACCGACAATCTAAGGCGCGCCCACCTGTTCCGCGAAGGCATGGCAACGCACTGGGCCGGGCTGTCGCAGCTCCAGCTCGATGCGCTCGTGGAGGACGGCGACCTGCAGCGCAATGTAAGCCCAATGACCGGGGCGGTGACCTATACGCCCGCCAGCCCGGAGGGCTACATATCGTTCATGAGCGCCTTGTCCTGGCTGCAGGGCGGCTCCGCGCTCGGTCATGCCAGTATCAACGTCAGCGCGGAGACGGCCGCGATCGCCGTGCGCGCGATGACGGCCGGGCCCGGCGGTACCGTCTGCGGCACGGCGGGCTCGGGCAAAGCTTGCACCGACCTGGCCGAAGAATATCGGCGTGCGGCGCGGGGCCAGGTGTTCTCCGCCAATTCGCTCGTGCTTCGCAGCCGCGAGGGAGACGAGCTCACGTTCGGCGTCGGCAGCGTCGAAGGAACTTCGGTGAAGGTCGTGCTCGACGCGCAGACCGGTGCGATCACGTCGTTCAAGCTCGACGGCGCCGAGATGGTCGGCGTGCTCGACGCGGCGACGATCGACCTGATCTCGCTGGCAATGCGAGTTGCCCAGCGCCTGGCGCGGCGCGTGCAGGATCCCAGCGAGGTAGAGGGAGGGATCCCGCTTCCGATCAGCTTCGATCCGGTCGTCAATGAGGACGAGAGCCGCTCCACCAAGATGACCATCGATCTCGGCCTCGTCACCGGCGCGCGCGGGCTCAAGGTTTTCGTCAACGCGACGAGTGCCACGACCGCGATCAAGATCACCGAGCGCACAACGCTGAGTGGGCAAAAATATACGGAGCGCGAGGACGAATTCACCAAGCTCACCGTCAAGACGATGAAGGATGGAATCGTCACGCTCAAACTGAAGGATTCGCCGGTCGGCTTCGACTTCACGGACGCCGGCGCGATCCTTGGAAGCGTCCTTGGAACCCACATTGCCGGGGACAACAAGCTGGCGCAGATCGTCACCTCCGCCGCACTCAAGACCGTCGGCGCCAATCTCGGCGACGTGCTCAACGACCTGCTGTTCAATCCGGAGAACCAGCGCTCGTCCCTGGGCGAGCTGTTCAAGGGTATCGAGAAGGAGTTCTTCAACAACGTCGTGTCCAGCGGAATCGGGGCCGTCTCGTCCCTCCTCGCCGCGCGGCTGATCGACGCAATCGGCATCCAGGGCCTGGCGGGCGACATTGCGAACACGGTCACATCCACCACCATCGGCCAGATCCTCACGAACCTGACGCGGGTCGGCACCCAGATTCCAGGAGCGGCGAGCGGCGAGTTCTACAAGCTCGGTACGGGCGTGAATCTGGCGATGATCGGAAACGCCGTCGGCGCGCTTATCGGCACGAAGCTCGCATCCGAACTGGTCCACTTCGATACGATCGGCGGACAGCTCGGGGCGTCGATCGGTTCGTCGCTCGGGGCAATGGCCGCGGGCAAGCTGCTCGGCAACGCCCTTGCCGCCTTGGGCGGTTTCGGAGGCCCGCTAGGCGCGGCGATCGGCGCCTTCGTCGGCTATTTGCTGGGGGGCGTCATCGGATCGCTTTTCGGCGGCACGCCACGCTCGGGCGCAGATGTTTCGTGGGATTCCGCGAAGCAGGAGTTCGTCGTCGCCAACGTCTATTCGAAGAAGGGCGGTTCCAAGGATGCCGCGCGCAGCATGGCTGCAGCGGTTGCAGATACGTTCAACGGGGTCATCGCGGCCACCGGAGGCATCCTGCTCAATCCCCGGGCGGTGCAATCCGGCAATTACGGGATGCGCAAGTCGGATTTCGTTTACCGCCCGGTTTCGACCCGCGACAAAAACGCAATTACGCAGCGCTTTTCCGGGAAGGGCGCCGCCGAGCGGTTGATCGGATATGGCGTGTATCAAGGCCTTTCCGACCCCGATTTCCAGATTGTCGGCGGAAGCAACTTCGTGAAGCGCGCGCTATACCGTACCCTCGAGTTCGGTGATCAGAGTCCGCTGAACTTCAATACGTCGATCCTCGTCGGCAATATCTCGTCCGCGCAGGCTTATGAGGATTATCTGGCGAACAGTGGCCCGATCGATGCGATCGTCGTCGCGAAGCCCGACAGCGTCTTTGCTACCGAAGTCGCCATCACCCTTGCCCGCGCCTATGAGCTGGGGTTGCACAAGCGGCATCGCAGCGACTGGTTCGGCGGCTTCGAGCACCTCCTCAAGGAGGCCGGCGTTTCGGCCGCCTCGGTTCAGTTCGGCTTCCAGTACGACCCCCTGTCCGACCGCGACAGCCGCGTCATCGGCCTCGGCAAGTTCACGCTCGGCGATTCGATCGACCTTGCCGGGCAAACGCTTATCGAGGGAACGGCCGGAAACGACGTGATCCGCCTTACGCACAGCGCCTACAGCCTCAACGAGAATGGCAACGAAGTCATCGTTGCCGGGGGCGCCGATCGCATCGTCGACACGGGCGGCCTCAAGATCGACAATGTCATGGCCACCGGCGCTCCCGTCGCGATCGAAGTCGCTGCGACGATCTACGCGGGCGCGGGCGACGACATCGTCCACGCGGGCGATCTCGGCAATAATGTCATGGGCGGGGACGGCAACGACACGCTCTACGGCGGACGCCTCGACGACTGGCTGCTCGGCGGCGGCGGAAACGACCTGATCCATGCGGGATCGCTTGCCGGCGACCTCGGCGGAGACGGCAACTACCTTCACGGCGGGGCCGGCAACGACCAGGTCTATGGCCGCGAGGGGTCCGATTGGCTCGAGGGAGGAGACGGGGCCGACACGCTCGACGGCGGCGGCGGCAATGACATACTGGCAGGAGGCGCCGACGCGGACGCGCTCAAGGGCGGGTACGGCGACGATCAGTATCTGGTCCGATTCGGCGACGGCCTCGACGAGGCCGACGAGGTGGCGAGCGGCGCCCCCGTCGTCGTCGGCGGAGCGACCGGAAATGCCATCCGCGACCGGTTCACGCTCCTTTCGAACCCGCTCAACGCGCATCTGCGCAACTGGATCGGCGACGAGCTCGAACTCGAGCTGGCCGACCGGGTGCGCACGACATCGGGCGCCGCGGCGCCAGGCGCCGTCGCCGCGGTCGACGCGGACGGCGAGGATTCGATCGTCTTCGGCCAGGGCATCGAGATGGGCGATGTCCGCCTCTTCCGGCCCAAGGATGCCAACGGCAACGACCTGCCGGACCTGATCGTCCAGGTCATGATGACCGATCCGCTGACCGGCCAGGAGAGCTTCAGCGGCACGCAGCTTCGAGTCCGCGATTGGTTCACCAACCCGTTCAAGCGGGTCGAATGGCTGAAATTCGCCGACGGCAACGAGATCCGGATCGCCGACGTCGAGACCTTCATCGTCGGCACCAACGGCGACGACATCCTGAACGGCACCAACGGCCGCGATTTCGTCTATGGGGGCGGCGGCAACGACCATATCCACCTCTTTGCCGGCGATGACATCGGCAGCGGCGGCAGCGGCGACGACGCCGTCTGGGGCGACGAGGACCGCGACCTGCTGATCGGCGGGGCCGGCGACGACAAGCTTTACGGCGGCACCCAGGACGACAGCCTGTCGGGCGATGCCGGCAACGACGAGTTGATGGGCGAGGACGGCGCCGACGTGCTCAGCGGCGGCCGCGGCGACGACCTGCTCGTCGGCGGCGCCGGGGGCGACACCTACAAATTCTCGCGCGGCGACGGCCGCGACCTGATCGTCTCGGAGCCTGCCGCGGCGGCCGCCGACGCCGCCAACGATGCCAACTGGCAGACGATCTGGCAGGGCGACTGGCTCGGCGACTTCGGCCAGGAGTGGCTCGGCTGGGACGACACCTTCCGCTGGCGCGGGATCGGCGCCACGCGCCGGCTCGAAATGTATGTCGGCGCCGTCACCTCGGTATTCGCCGCGAGCGACACGATCGAGTTCCACATCGGCATCGACATCCAGGACATCGTGCTCGTCCGCGAAGGCGCCAACCTGGTGCTCGTCGTCTCCGAGGCCGACGCGGAGTTCGCCAGCGCGGCGACCGCCCGCGACCGCATCACCATCCAGAACTGGTACTCCAGCGCGGATCCCGGCGCCTGGGGCTCGTCGACGCCGGTCGGCCGGTTCGCTTTCTATCAGACCGGCATTCTCGAGGCGGCCACGGAAGGCTGGTCGCTGATCGCAGGGGGCGACGGCGCGGACACGATCTCCGCGGCGGCGCTCGGCGTTGCCAGCAGCAAGTTCTGGATCACCGGCGGCGGCGGCGATGATGTCGTTACCGGCGGTGCGGGCGACGACATCCTGCACGGCAACGGCGGCTCCGATGAGCTGCGCGGCGGCGGCGGCAAGGACGTGCTCTATGGCGGCGCCGGAAACAATGTGCTGGTCGGCGGCGCGGGGGCGGACATCCTCGTCGGTGGAAGCGGAACCGATACCGCATCCTATGCCGGAAGCGCCGGAGTCAGGGCCAGCCTCGCCGACCCGAGCAGGAACAGCGGCGATGCCGCCGGCGACGTCTATTCGTCGATCGAGAATCTCACCGGCGGCGACGGCGGCGACGACTTGGAAGGGGATGTGGGAGAGAATGTGCTGCATGGCGGCCTGGGCAGCGACTATCTGCGCGGCCGGCTCGGCTCCGACATCTATATGTGGAATGCGGGCGACGGCCAGGACGTCATCTTCGAGGGATTCGAAGTCGCAGTCGATGCGAGCGGCGCACCGGGCGCCGGCTATACCGAGTCCTGGAGCTACACGTCACACTGGATCGACGATCCGAACGACGATGGCGAGACTCCGCCGATGTTGGATCCGGAAATCGGCAACGAGCCCCCGGGCGGCCATTGGGAGTATCGCTGGTCGCTGACGATCACCGGTCCGGGCGACGAGCTCGTCTATCAAAAATTCGAAGGCTGGACGACGGCGTCGCCCAACGACCAACCCGCACTTTCGGCGCTGCCGGTCGACGGCTGGCGTGGCGGATTCGCGCCTACGGGCAACGGCGCCCAGATTGCGCGCGGAGACAGCGGGGGCGAAGCCAATCTGGACGCTCTGGAGCTGGGCGCCGGCATCAGTCTCGCCGACCTCGCCTTCGCCTGGTCGGACGACGATCTGATCATCACCGTCGGCGGCGACGCGGGCTCACGGATCACGCTCCGCAACCAGCGCAAGGGCAATGGCAGCGGCGTCGAAAACCTTCTCTTTGCCGACGGTGGATCCGTCAGCCTCGCCAACGTCCTCGCGACCACGCCCGGCGTGCCGAATGCAGCAGGCAGCACGACTGCAGCGGTCGCCGACTTGATTTCAGGCGACGACGGCACGAACGCGCTCTTCGGCTATGGCGGCGGCGACGCACTGAGCGGTCGCGGCGGCAACGATTCGCTCTACGGCGGCGAAGGCGACGACGTGCTCGAGGGCGGCGCCGGAGTAGACCATCTCGATGGAGGCGCGCACAGCGCTGCCGCCGCCGATCCGACCGGCTGGGGCGACACCGCCCGCTACGCGACTTCGGCGTCCGCGGTCTCGGTCGACCTGTCGGCAGGGTCCGGAGCCGGCGGCGATGCCCAGGGCGATACGCTGTACGAGATCGAGCATGTCGTCGGATCCAACGCAACCGGCGCGACGAATTGGGGCAATGCGGGCGACCGGCTGACCGGCAACGCGGCCGACAACCGGCTATTCGGCCTGGCCGGCGACGATTGGCTCTCCGGCGGCGGCGGCAAGGACGTGCTGATCGGCGGCGACGGCGCGGACCAGCTCTACGGTGAAGCGGGCGACGACAATCTCGACGGCGGCGACGGCGCGGACCTGCTCTACGGCGGCGCGGGCAAGGACTTCCTCGGCGGCGGCGCCGGCAACGACCGGCTGGAGGCCGGCGCCGATTCGACCGGCTCGACGCTCGAAGGCGGCGACGGCGCGGACCAGCTCTACGGGGCAGGTGGAATCGAGACCATGAATGGCGGCGCGGGCGCAGACCTGCTTTCCGCCGCGGCCGGCGACGATGTGCTCGACGGCGGCGACGGCGCCGACAACCTCTACGGCGGCGACGGCGACGACAGGCTGACCGGCGGAGCCGGCGACGATCTCGAGCTTCAGGGCGGCGCGGGTTCCGACACCTATATTTTCGGCGCCGACAGCGGCAGCGACCGGATTACCGACGCCCAGGGCGCAAACCGGATCGTCTTCACCGACGTGGCGCGGGATCGGATCTGGCTGACCCGGACCGGCGACGACCTCCACATCCGCGTCATCGGCGGCTCCTCGCACGTCACCGTCGTGGACTACTTCGCCGGCAGCCTCTCCGCGATCCGGGACATCGCGGCCGGGACCGATTCGATCTTCCTCAAATCTGCCGCGGGGCCGAATTACGAGACGTCGCTCGTCAAGGCCATGTCCCTCGTGCCCGTACCGGCGAGCGTCGCGGAGGTCCCGGCCGCAATCGCCGCGGCTCGAGACCCGCTGTGGGTGATCGGCGGGAAGGCGGCTCCTCTGGTCGCCGACCAGTGGATCACGCTCAACGAGCGGGCCGAGCCGGAGGTCAATGCCACCATCACCGGGCAGGTCGGCGCCGTCGACTATGACGAGAACATCACCGGCTACGCGGTGACGGCCGCGCCGGCTCTCGGCGCGCTCACCCTCAATCAGAGCGGCGGCTGGAGCTACGCCCCGAACCTGTACGCCAACGGCACCGACCAGTTCACGATCCGGGTCACCGACGCCGACGGCAAGGCAGCGGATCAGCTCGTCACCCTGACGATCGCTCCGGTCAACAGCAGGCCCGTCTTCGCGGCCAGCCAGCCGTCATTGTCCATTCTCGAAACGGCGCCCGGCGGCACCGCGGTCGCCACCATCGCGGTTTCCGACCCGGACGGGACGCCTCTCAATCTGTCGATCGCGGAAGCGAACAGTCCGTTCCAGATCTCCGCCGCCGGCCTGCTCAGCGTCAAGACCGGCGCGACCTTCAGCTCGCAGAGCACGCCGACGATCAACGTCACCGTCCGGGCGAACGACAATGTGGCGCCGACGGTCAGCCGGCTGTTCAGCGTCACCATCATCAACGTCAACGATCCCCCGGGGACGCCGACGGTCAACGGCACGGCGCTCACGATCGCGGCGGAGGGCGCGCTCGGCGGCACCACGATCGCCAATTTCAACCTGCCGGATCCGGACGGCGACGCGACCTCGCTGCGCATCCGCACCGGCTCGACCTCGATCTTCGCGGCGTCGGGAACCACGCTCCGCTTCGCGGCGGGTTATGCGCCCAATTTCGAGACCGTGGCGGCCGGGGCGACCCTCGTCGACCGCGACCTCGACGGCCAGAAAGAGGTCGAATATTCGGTCGCGGTCGAGAGCTGGGACGGCCAGGTCGCCTCGACCGCCGCCAGGACGATGGTCGTCGGCATCGAGGACGTCAACGAGGCGCCGACCTCGATCACCCTGACCGGCGCGGCGACCGCGGCGGAGCGCGATCGGCCGCAGTCCGGCGCGGCCTCGCCGGCGCTCTCGCTCGGCACCCTTTCGGCCGCCGACCCCGACATCTATCACGGCGAGACTTTCCTGTTCACGCCGAGCGACGGCCGCTTCGAAGTCGTCAACGGCAACGAGCTTCGGCTCAAGGCCGGCGCGGCGCTCGATTACGAAAGCGCGCCCGTCGACGGGAGCAACCGGCGCTATCTCGATCTGGCGATCACCGCCCGCGACCATGGCGGCACCGGCCTGACCGTGACTCAGACTTTCCGGATCTTCATCACCGACAGCGTCGACTATATTTACGGCACGGCCGCGGCGGAAACCCTGTCCGGCACCACCGGCCGCGACGCCATTTACGGCCGCGACGGCAACGACGTGCTGCAGGGCCTGCAGGGCGACGACGAGCTTTACGGCGAGGCCGGCGTCGACGCGCTCTACGGCGGTGACGGCAACGATACGCTCGACGGCGGCGTCGGCGCCGACACGCTCGAGGGCGGCCTCGGCGACGACATCTACGTCGTCGACGACGGCGCCGACTCGGTCGTCGAGCAATCCGGCCAGGGCATCGACGAGGTGCGGACCGCGCTCGCCAGCCACACCCTCGCCGCAAATGTCGAAAAATTGACCGGCACGCTGGCGACCGGCCAGACGCTGCGCGGCAATCTGCACGACAACATCCTCGCGGGCGGTGCCGGCAACGACACCTTCCTGGTGCAGGACGCCGGGCTCGACAAGGTCAGCGGCGGCGGCGGCAACGACACCGTCTATTTCGGCGGCACCCACAGCGCGGGCGACGAGTTCGACGGCGGCGCCGGCACCGACACCGCCCTCTTCCAGGGCAACACCACCATCTCCGCCGCCGATATGCGGCTGCTCAACATCGAGTCGATCTCGCTACTGGCGGGCTCGAACAACGCCTGGGGGGACAACTTCAACAACCGCTACAGCTATTCGTTCACCGCCACCGAGGCGACCGCGGCGGCGGGCGTCCAGCTCAAGGTCAACGGCTCGTCGCTGCTCGCCGGCGAGAATCTGACCTTCAACGGCGCGGCCGACACCGACAGCTCATTCTACATCTACGGCGGAATGGGCGTCGACACCCTGACGGGCGGCGCCGGCAACGACATCTTCTATTTCGACAAGGACGGCCGCTGGGCGGCCGGCGATACGGTCGTCGGCGGCGCCGGCACTGCCGACGAGATCATCCTGCGCGGCGCCTATTCGATGGCGTTCGGCGCCGGCAGCTTCAGCGGCGTCGAAAAGCTGACGATCCTGAACGGCACCGGATGGGGCACCCAGTTCAGCTACAATCTCAGCACGAACCAGACCAACGTCGCGTACGGCCAGATGCTCACCGTCAACGCCTCGAACCTTCTCTCCAACGAGACGCTGACCTTCAGCGGCGCGGCGGAGACCGACGGTTTCCTCCACATCACCGGCGGCGCCGGCGCCGACGTCCTCGCCGGCGGCGCGCTTGCCGACGCCATCTACGGCGGGGCAGGCAACGACAGGCTGACCGGCGGCGCCGGCGCCGACTGGCTCGAAGGCGGCCTCGGCGACGACATCTATGTCGTCGACAGCCTGTCGGACGTCGTCGTCGAGCAGCCGGGCGAAGGCAATGACGAGGTCCAGACCGCGCTCGCCGATTATACGCTCGCGAACAATGTCGAGAAGCTGACCGGTACGGTCGGGACCGGGCAGAAATTGCGCGACAACGCCCTCGCCAACGTCATCACCGCCGGAGCCGGCAGCGGGGCCAACCAGTTCTGGCTACGCAGCGGCGGCGCCGACGTCGCGACCGGCTCCTCCGGCGGCGATCTGTTCCTGATGGGCGCCAGCTTCGGAGCGGGCGACATTCTCAACGGCGGTGCGGGCACCGATCAGGTGGCCCTCCAGGGCAATTACAATTATGTCGTGGGCGCGACCCAGTGGACCAGCATCGAGAACCTGGCCATCATGGCGGGCAACAACATTTCCTGGGGCGACGCGGGCGGCAATTTCTACAGCTACAATCTGACCCTTCACGACGCCAACATCGCCGCCGGCGTGCAGCTGGTTGTCGACGCCAACACGCTGCGCGTCGGCGAGAATCTGACCTTCAGCCTGGCCGGCGAGCTCGACGGCAGCGCGCTCATCTATGGCGGCCTCGGCACCGACATCCTGACCGGCGGCGCGGGTAACGACACCTTCTATTTCTCCTCGGGCAAGTTCGGCGCGTCCGACGTACTCGTCGGCGGCGCCGGGACCGACTCCCTCTATCTGCGCTACGGGCTCACCGCGACGTTCGGCGCCGGGCAGCTGACCGGGATCGAGACGATCGGCTTCACCGCGGGATCGGCGGTCACGCCGGGCTACGATATCACCGTCGACAACGCCAACCTCGCCGCCGGCGCGACCATGACGGTCGCGGGCGGCGCATTGCTCGCCACCGAAGCGCTGACCTTCAATGCCAGCGCCGAGACCGACGGTTTCTACAACATGACCGGCGGCGCGGGCGCCGACGTCCTCACCGGCGGCGCGCTGGCCGACACGATCCTCGGCGGCGCGGGCAACGACACGTTGAGCGGCGGCGGCGGAGCCGATCGCCTCGAAGGCGGCATCGGCGACGACGTCTATGTCGTCGACGACCTCGGCGACCTGGTCGTCGAGCAGGCGGGCCAGGGCACGGACGAGGTCCGCACCGCGCTGGCCGAATATACGCTCGCCGCCAATGTCGAGAAGCTGACGGGCACTCTCGCGGGAACGCAGAGCCTGACCGGCAACGCCCTCGACAACGTCGTGACCGGCAACATCGCGCGCGACTGGATCTACCTGCAGTCGGGCGGCAACGATCAGGTGGTCGGGAATGCCGGCAGCGACCTCATCTTCTTCGGATCCAAGCTCGATTCGGCCGACCGGGTCGACGGCGGCGCCGACATCGACGTCGTCTACATCCAGGGCAATTACGCCCTCAACACCGGTGCGCTGACCCTCATCGGCATCGAGCAGATCACCGTGCTCAGCGGCACCGACAATCGCTACGGCGACCCCGGGACCAGCCTCTACACCTATTCGATCACCACCGCAGATTCGACCTTCTCGGGCGGGGGGCGGACCGTGATGCACGCCGGAAACCTCGTCGCGGGCGAGACCTTCACCTTCAACGGGGCGGCCGAGACGGACGTCTGGTACTATGTCATTGCGGGCATGGGCACCGACACGATGACCGGCGGCGCCGGCAACGACGTCTTCTATTACGACATCGATGCTCGCTACACGGCCGGCGACACCGTCGTCGGCGGCGCCGGGATCGACGAGATCGTCATGCGCGGCGCTTATTCGGTCACGTTCGGCGCCAGCACGATGACGGGCGTGGAGAAGCTCACGATCGCGACGGGCAGCGCCTACGGCACCCAGTTCAACTACAATATTACCACGCACGACAGCAATGTCGCGGCTGGGCAGACGTTGACCGTCAACGCCTCCACTCTTCTCGCTGGCGAGCAGCTCACCTTCACCGGCAGCGGCGAGACGAACGGCTATTTCAACATCACCGGCGGCGCCGCCGCCGTCACTCTGGTCGGCGGCTCGCTCGCCGATACCATCGCCGGCGGGGCCGGCGACGATACGCTGAGCGGCCGCGGCGGCATCGACGGGCTCGAAGGCGGCGACGGCAACGATGTGATCGAAGGCGGCGCCGGCGCCGACCAGATGGTCGGCGGCAACGGCACCGATCTGGTCAGCTATGCCGGCTCGGCCCAGGTCGCGGCGACCCTCACGGAATCCGTCGGCGCGATCAGCGAAGGCGGCTACACCAAGGCGGCGACCTCCGTTTCCTATACCGGCGTCCGAGTCGACCTGGTGGCAAATAGCTCGACCGACGCGGTCAATTTCACCGGTGCGACCGGAGCCATTGGCGGGGACGCCGAGGGCGACCGCTTCAGCGGCATCGAGAATTTGACCGGCTCGGCCTATAACGACCGGCTGCGTGGAACCGCGGCGGCGAGCGAAGTTCGCGGCGGCGCCGGCAACGACGTCATCTATGGCGGCGACGGCGACGACAAGCTCTATGGCGATGGCGACGACGACGTCATCTACGGCCAGGAAGGGCGCGACACGCTCGACGGCGGTGCCGGCAACGACCGTCTGTTCGGCGAAGGCCTGGGCGACACATTGTACGGCGGCACCGGCGACGACGACCTGATCGGCGGCGCCGGCCAGGACATCTACCGGTTCGAAACCGCCTTCGGCAACGACACCGTCTACAATTACGACGGCGACGGCTCGCCCGACGTGATGGAGTTCGCAGCCGGGATCGCCAACACCGACCTGTGGTTCAGCAAGTCCGGCAAAGACCTGGTAATCAAGCAGCTGGGCACCGCCAATCAAGTCACCGTCAAGGGCTATTTCCTCAACGACACGGCCGGCAATTGGGACGACAATGGCGACTTCGTCGTCAACACGATCATCGCCGGCATCTGGTCGAGCAACTATAAGGTCAACACACCGGCGCTCCTGTCGCTGATGAACCAGACTCCCCCGGCCAGCTTCGCCTCGCTCACTGCCGAGAAGCAGAACCAGATCAAGGCCGCCTGGGGCGTCAACACCAAGCCCACGATCACGGCCTTCGCGAGCAATCCGGTCTCCACCGGCGAGGGCGTTTTCATCGACCTCAAGTTCACGATCGCCGACGGCCAGTCGCCGGCGCAGTCGCTCAAGCTGACCTCGACGCTGACCAGCGGCGTCTTCCAGCCGATCCTGGCAAGCGACTGGTCGTTCGACCCCACCGACGACAGGATCAGGACGCTGCGGCTCCGTCCGGTGGTCGATTCGCACGGCCTCGCCACGCTGACCCTGTCGGCGAACGACTGGGTGTTCGATTCCGACCTGTTCACCACCAGCGTGCGGCTGCTCGCGCGGGCGGACCCGGTCTTCGTCACCGCCGCGCTGACCAAATCGACCAATGTCGGCACCACCGTTCTGCTCCCGGGCACCCTGACGGGCGGCGCCCTCGCGCAGATTTCGGACTGGAACTCCGAGATCTTCAATCATGTGAAGATCGAGGGCGTGCCGATCGGCGCCACCCTCTCCGACGCCGCCGGCAACAGCTTCACCGCGACCGCCGGCAACACGGTCGCGACCATCACGGGCTGGAACCTCTCGGCGCTGCGCGTGACCCCCGCCGCGGGCTCGACGACCGACTTCACGATGACGCTGAAGGCGGCTTCGAAGGAGAATCTCGAGCCGTTCGAGATTGTCCCCGGCGAGCAGATCGGTCCGGAGAACAGCACGACCATCAAGGTGATCGTCAACGCCGCTCCGACGTCGGTCGGCCTGCGCGGCACCGGTTTGGCGGCGACGCCGAATGTCAACGAGTTCACGCCGACGACCAATCCGTCCGGTGCTGTGGTCGGTGTCGCCGCGGCGTCGGATCCCGACTCAATCGAGGCGAACAGGGTCAGCACCGACTTCAACCTCCTGCCCAAGGCAGGCTCGGGTGAGGAGCGGATCATTACTGCGACGGGCCCGACAGGAGCCCAGGTGCAGGTCCTCGAGACGGGACAGTTCGCCGGCATGGGCGGCGATGCCGGGCACGCCGGCGGCGGCGTCTATGGCGCCAGCGCGGGCGCGCCCGATACGACCAGGGCCTATAAGTACACGATCTACGTCAAGCCGGAGAACCTGCTGGGCCACTATCTCTATCTCGGGGCGATCGGTCAGGTCGAGAACGCGACCACCGGCGCCGCCGACGGGAATCCCTATTTCTTCTACGGGCTCTCCAATTCGTTCACCCAGGACCGCTGGTACAGGATCGAGGGCTGGGTGCTTCCGGCCGGGCACGCGCCCGTAGCAGGCGATGTGTTCGGCGGGGTCTTCGACACCGTCACCGGCGCCAAGATCGCCAACACCACCCCGTTCCGCTTCGCGCCCGGGGCGACCGACACCGGCATCCGCTTCTTCAGCTATTACGGTCAGGCCGCGACCGGCTACAGCGCGCAATGGTATCAGCCGCAGGTCGAGAAGCTCGACTTCGCTTACTCGCTGACCGACAATGCCGGCGGCCGCTTCGCGATCAACAGCGCCACCGGGCTCGTCACCGCGGTCGGCACCAATTTCAACTATGAAGCGCTGACCTCGCACAACCTGACGGTGCGCGCGACCGACTCCACCGGCCTGTTCAAGGATCAGGTGATCAATGTCGCCGTCAACAACATCAACGAGAAGCCGGGACCGCTCGTCCTCCAGTCGCAGACGCTCTATTCGGAGGTCGTCGGCAGCGACACGCCGCACCCCGGCCAGTCGATCGCGCGCTTCACGATGAGCGACCCCGATCTGACCACCCCGAGCCTGACCATCATCGGCGGCAACACCTATAATTGGTTCACGACGACCGGCAATCAGCTCACCTTCGGCGGCGCCAACTTCACCGCGGGATGGCTGCACGGCACGCTCGGCCAATACGGGCAGGATGCGGGCTATTATTACGACACCGACGGCGACGGGCTGATGGAGATCCGCGTCGCCACCTTGACC
>JAXDPC010000060.1:0-5469 GCA_034668525.1 Sphingomonadales bacterium | reverse complement strand
GGGCTCGACCTCGGTCGAGCGGCGCGCGATCCGCGACGCCGCTTCGAACGCCGGCGCGTCGCAGGTGTGGCTGATCGAGGAGCCGATGGCCGCCGCGATCGGGGCCGACATGCCGGTGACCGAGCCGGACGGATCGATGGTCGTCGACATCGGCGGCGGCACCACCGAGGTCGCCATCCTGTCGCTGCGCGGCATCGCCTACAGCACCAGCGTCCGCGTCGGCGGCGACAAGATGGACGAAGCGATCACCTCCTATGTCCGCCGCAGCCACAATCTGCTGATCGGCGAGGCAACCGCCGAGCGGATCAAGAAGCAGGTCGGCATCGCCAAGCCGCCGCCCAACGGCTCGGACGGCCAGACCGTCCACATCAAGGGCCGCGACCTCGTCAACGGCGTGCCCAAGGAGATCACGATCACCCAGAAGCAGATCGCGGAGGCGCTGTCGGAGCCGGTGGGGACGATCGTCGAGGGGGTCAGGATCGCGCTCGAGAACACTGCCCCGGAACTTGCGGCCGACATCGTCGACCAGGGCATCGTGCTGACCGGCGGCGGCGCTTTGCTGCAGGGGATCGACGAGGTGCTGCGCGACGAGACGGGCCTCCCGGTCACCGTCGCCGACGACCCTCTGACCTGCGTCGCGCTCGGCACCGGACGGGCGCTGGAAGAGGAGATCTTCCGCGGCGTCCTGCTGACGGCATAAGGGGAAAGGGAACATGGCGCCGCCGTCCAGCCGGCGCCCGGGCTTCTCCCGCAGGGCGCAATATGGACTGTTCCTCGGCTACGTCGTGGCCGTCGCCGGCATATTGTTCGCCTTGCTCCTGCTCGCAATCGCCGCCATCGATCCGCAGGGCTTCCGTGCCCTCAGGGGCGCGGCGCTCGACGCGACCGCCCCGATCAGCCGCGGCGCAAGCAGGGTGGGCGGCTTTTTCGGCGGCATCGTCGAGGGCGTCGGCAATTATTGGCGCGCCGGGTCGAAGAATGCCGAGCTGAACCGCGAGGTCGAAGCGTCGCGCCGGGCTTTGGTCCGAGCCCGCGCGATCGAGTTCGAGAACCGCCGCCTTCGCCAGCTCCTCGGTCTCGCCGGCGAAGTGGAAGACGAGGTCACGGTGGCCCGGATCGTCGGCTCGACCTACGCCTCCGGGCGGCGCTTCGCGACGCTCTCGGCCGGCGCCGCCTCCGGCGTGGCGATCGGCCAGCCGGTGCGCGCGCCGGAGGGATTGATCGGCCGCGTGCTCGAAACCGGGCGCTGGGCGGCGCGGATCCTGCTCATCACCGACGCGCAGAGCAACGTGCCGGTGCGGCTGGTCCGCGACGGCACCTCCGCCTTCGCGCACGGCACCGGCGACGGCCGGATCGAACTCAGGACGCTCGAAGTCGGCCCCAATCCGTTCCGCGTCGGCGACATCGTCGTCACCTCGGGCGTCGGCGGCCTCTATCCGCCCAACATCCCGGTCGCGCGGATCGTGCGGCTCGACGGCGACAAGGCGCTCGGCGCGCCGGTCGCCGAGCCCGCGCGGGCGGATTTCGCGATCGTCCAGCGGCCCTACCAGCCGGCCGCGAACGGTCCGCTGGAGGCGGCGCTGCCGCTCCAGCAGGCGCCGGTCACGATTGCCGCGCCGCCGGGACCCGGCGAGCCCAAGGCCGCGACGCCGCCGCCGCGCCAGCGGAGCCCGCGCTACCAGCCCGCGCTGCAGCGGCCGCAGGCGGCCGGGCCGCAACCGGGCCCGCGCCGGTGAGCCGCATCGCCGGATCGCGCAGCGAGGTCGCGATGCGCGACCTCAAGCGCCGCTTCGTGCCGGTCGCATCGACGCTGGCGGCCAGCCTGCTCGCTTTGCTTCCGATCGTCGCCTCGCGTCCGCTGGTGCCCGAGCTCGCCTTGCTGGTGGCGATCGCCTGGCGGCTGCTCCGGCCGGAGATCTGGCCGGCCTACATGGCGCTCGGCCTGGGGCTCTTCAACGATCTCGTCGCCGGCCACCCGCTCGGCCAGTCGATGGCGACCTGGACCATCTTGTTCCTGGCCTGCGACTTCATCGACAGCCGGGTCGGCTTCCGCGACTATATGATGGACTGGCTGATCGCCGCGGCGGCCGTCCTCTTCTGCACCGCCGCCGCCTGGTACATCGCGCTGCTGACGGGCGCGCCGATGCGCTTCTCGATCCTCCTCCCCCAGCTCGGCGTGGCCGTCCTCGTCTACCCGCTCGCCGCGCGCTTCGTGCTCGCGCTCGACCGCTGGCGGCTGTCGCGATGAGCCGGCGCGGCGCCCCCCTCGTCACCGAGAGCAACCAGGCGGTCACCTTCTCGCGCCGCGCCTTCGTCCTCAACGCCGGCCAGTGGGGGATCGCGGCCCTGCTCGCCGGCCGCATGGCCTATATCTCGATCGCCGAGAACGAGCGCTACGCCAGCCTGGCCGACGAGAACCGGGTCCAGATGCGGCTGATCCCGCCGCGCCGCGGGATCATCTACGACCGCAACGGCATCCCCATGGCCTATAACCGCAGCGACTTCCGGGTCGACCTGATCCCGGACCAGCTCGAGGAGCCGGAGCGGGTGATCGCCGAGCTCGCCCGTTTGCTCGAGCTTCCGCCCGACGAGCTCGACCGCATCCGGCGCGGCCTCGCCGCCGCCGCCGGCTTCCAGCCGGTGCCGGTCGCCGAGAATCTGCCGATGGACAAATATGCCGCGGTGACCTTGCGCCTGCCGGAGCTTCCCGGAGTCTCGCCGCTCAGCGCCTTCGCCCGCTTCTATCCGGAAGGACCCGCGGTGGGCCATTTGATCGGCTATGTCGGCACCCCCAATCGCGAGGAATATGAAGCCGAGGACCGCAACCGGCTGCTCGTCACGCCCGGCTTCAAGGTCGGCAAGGAGGGGCTCGAGAAGGTGATGGAGCAGCGGCTGCGCGGGACTCCCGGCGCGGCCCGGGTCGAGGTCACGGCGCGCGGGCGGCTGGTGCGCGAGCTGCGCACGCTCGAGGACCGCGAGGGCGCGCCGCTCAGGACCACCATCGACGCCGGCCTGCAGAGCTTCGCCGCGCGGCGGCTCGGCGACGAATCGGGCTCGTGCGTGGTGATGGACTGCCGCACCGGCGAATTGCTCTGCATGGCCTCGATGCCGTCCTACGATCCCAACGCCTTCGCCGACGGGATCAGCCGCGCCGAATGGGCGATGTTCGCCGAGGACGAGCGCCAGCCCCTGCGCAACAAGGTGCTGAACTCGCTCTACCCGCCCGGCTCGACCGTGAAGCCGGCGGTGGCGATGGCTTTGCTCGAGGCCGGGATCGATCCCGAGGAGCGGGTCAACTGCCCGGGCGGCTTCCAGCTCGGCAACCGCTTCTTCCGCTGCCTCGGCCGCCACGGCTCGATGAATATGCACACCGCCATCGCGCGCAGCTGCAACACCTATTTCTATTCGATGGGCCGCCGCATCGGCTACGACCGGATCGCCCCGGTCGCGCGCCAGCTCGGCCTCGGCCAGCGCTTCGACCTGCCGGTGGTGTCGCAGAGCTTCGGCACCATCCCCGACAGTGAGTGGAAGCGCCGCCGGCACCAGCAGAATCCGCGGCTGATCGAGCGGCCCGACTGGACCCAGTCCGACACGCTCAACGCCGCGATCGGCCAGGGCTATGTGATCCTCAATCCGCTGCAGCTCGGCGTGATGGCCGCCTGCGTCGCCTCCGGGCGCAAGATCCGGCCGCGGCTTATCCACGGCGAGGGGCCGCGCGTCGAAAGCCTTCCCTACGCGCCCGATCATTTCGAGACGGTGCGCAGCGGCATGTGGGAGGTGGTGAACGGCCACGGCACCGCGGGCGCGAGCCGCCTGCCCTTCCCGGACATCCAGATGTGCGGCAAGACCGGCACCGCCCAGGTCCGCCGCATCGCCGGCGGCCAGCGCGGCCAGAGCGGCGCCTGGCGCTACCGCGACCACGGCCTGTTCATCTTCTTCGCCCCGTTCGAGCAGCCGCGTTACGCCGGAGCTGTCGTGATCGAGCACGGCCTCGGCGGCGCGCGGGCGGCGGCGCCGGTCGCCAAGGACGTGCTCACCTACCTGTTCGACAAGGACCTCGCGATGCGGTCGCTGACCGCGCTCGAGGCGCAGTGGGGCGGGACGCTGGCCGAGCGGATGGAGCGGCGGACCGCGGCCTGGATGGCCTCGCGCGGCCGCGGCGGCGGCGCTCCGCCGGCGCCGGGCGGCGCCACCTGATGGCCCTGTCCTTCGTCCCGGCGCCGGTGGCGCAGCTTCCATGGCGGGCCCTGTGGATCGTCTGCGCGCTCGGCGGGATCGGCATCCTCGCCCTCTATTCGGTCGCCGACGGCGATTTCTCGCGCTGGGCGCTCGCCCATTCGATGCGAGTCACGGTCTTCCTCGGCCTGGCCCTCTTCCTCTCTTATTTCCGGCCGCAGACCTTCCACGATTACGCCTTCGCCGCTTATGGCGGCGGCATCCTGCTGCTGATCCTGACCCTGGCGCTCGGCGTCGTCGCCGGCGGGGCGCGGAGCTGGCTCGACCTCGGCTTCCTCCGCCTCCAGCCCTCGGAGCTGATGAAGCCGATCATCGTCCTCTGCCTCGCCCGCTTCTACGCCCATGTGCCGCCGCGCGAGATCAGGCGCTGGTCGGCGATCTGGCCGGTCGGCGCGGTGCTGGCGCTGCCGATCGCGCTCATCCTCCTGCAGCCGGACCTCGGCACCACCATGCTGATCGTGCTCAACACGATCACCATGATGTACCTCGCCGGGCTGCCGCTGCGCCTGTTCATCGGCGGCGGCCTGGCCGCGGCGGCGGCGATTCCCGCCGCTTACTGGTTCCTGCTGCTGCCGCACCAGCAGGAGCGCGTGCTGATCTTCCTCAATCCGGAGCTCGATCCGCTGGGGGCGGGCTATCACCTCACCCAGTCCAAGATCGCGATCGGGTCGGGCGGCCTGTTCGGCAAAGGGATGTTCAACGGCACCCAGGCGAGCGGCGATTTCCTGCCCGAGCCGCAGACCGATTTCATCTTCGCCGCGATCGCCGAGGAATGGGGGCTCGTGGGCGGGCTGGTGATCATCCTCCTCCTCTTCCTGCTGCTGCAATGGGGGATGCGGGTCGCGCAGGACGCCAAGGACCGGTTCGACCGGCTGGCGGCGGCGGGCATGACGCTCACCATCTTCTTCTACGTCGCGATCAACCTGATGATGGTGATGGGCCTCGCTCCCGTCGTCGGCATACCGCTTCCTTTGATCTCCTATGGCGGATCGGCCATGCTCACCTGCATGATCAGCCTGGGCATCTTGATGTCGATCGACCGCAAGACCCGGACCGACCACCGCCGCCGCTGAGGCGTCCGCGGCGCATTGCATTCCGACGAGGGCGCCACTAGATGGCCGGTCTGCCCAGCCAGGCACGGACGCATAGCTCAGTTGGTAGAGCAGCTGACTCTTAATCAGCGGGTCCCAGGTTCGAGCCCTGGTGCGTCCACCATTTTCCCAGATGACTTGG
>JAXDPC010000059.1:0-4078 GCA_034668525.1 Sphingomonadales bacterium | reverse complement strand
AAAGGGGCGTGACCGACGCCTCGTCCTGCCTCGGCCGGGACGGCTCCGCCGGTCGCCCGCCGACTTCCTCTTCGCCTTCGACGGCAAGGGCGCGGGCGCCGGCGCGCATCGTTCAGCCGAGCCGCCGCCGCGCGGGCGGTTGCCGCCCGGGGGCAGGCTTTCTTGCTTCGGCAGGTCCTTTCATGCGCGCCTCCCAGTCCCGAGGCGCGCCGGCAAAGCCGGGTGTTGAGAACATGCTTGGACATGCGCCGCCGCCTTTAACCGCAAGCGGTCTGGACATGCGCGACGGCCACCCGGCCGAGATCCGAGCCGGCACCACCAAGCGAGGTTCTCACGCCTCGGCGCCGCAAAGGCGGCGCAACTCTCAGGATAGAGTCGGCACAGGAGAGCGCAAGAGGGCTCATCCGCTGGAACTTTCAGGATTTATGCGAAGGCTGCTCCGAGGGATTCCTGAAAGTCCTTGAAAATTCCAGACGCGGAGAGAATGCGGCCCCTCCTCGACTCGTGATTGTTCGCGCGGCAAAGGCGATTCACAGGCTGTCCTAAGTAGGGAGGCTGTTCATTCAGACTCTGATTTTCACTCGCGAGCAGCTCTACGATCTCGTCTGGACGGAGCCGATGAGGACGCTCGCCACGCGTTTCCAGCTGTCAGACGTCGGGCTCAAGAAGGTGTGCACGAAGCACCGCATCCCCGTTCCGGGACGCGGATACTGGCAGCGCCTTCAAGCCGGGAAGCAAGACCGTCGCATCCCTCTCCCGGTCATCGCAGCCTCGCCGGCAATCACCTTCACCCTCAGGCCGCCCGACGAGGAGCAACCGGTCGGTCCTACGGCACCCGATCCGGCTATCGAGATCGAAAAGTCGCTTCCGCCGGTGGTCGTGGACGAGTCTGCCGCGCGTCCCCATGCGGTGACGCGGGCCATGGGGCAGGAGCTCAGGCGTAAAAAGCCGGATGATTACGGCGCCATTCGCTGCATCGAGCCCGACGCACTGCCGGTGCGCATCCATTCCGGCTCGACCGATCGAGTCCTCCAGATTGCGGATGCCCTTCTGAAAGGCTCTGTCGCGCGGGGGTTCGAGCTGTGGCCCGGTAAGAAAGGCGGGCGTTTCGCGAGCGGACTGCAGATTGTGGTGGATGGAGAAGCTTTCGAGATTTCGATCGAGGAACGGATGCGGCGGGAGGCGCACAAGCCCACCGAGGAGGAGCAGGCACGAAGGCGCCGGGGCCTGTTCGTCTACAGCCGCACCTACGATTATTTGCCGACCGGGGAGCTCACCCTGAAAATCGACCCCTGCTACGGCAGCGGGCTCCAAACCACCTGGAGGGACACGCGGCACCAGCGCATCGAGCAGCGGCTGACGGAGGTCATGGTCAGCCTCCGCCGCCACGCGGCCCTGCGCAAGGCCGAGCGGGAGAAAGCGAAGCGCAAGGCTGTTCGGTTCGAACAGGAACAGCAGCGTCGGGGCGAACTACGCGCCCGCATCGAGGCCGAACGGAGAGCCGTCACCAAGCTCGAGCAGGACGCGGAGAACTGGTCCCGCGCCGAGCGGATCAGGGCTTTTGTGGCGGCCGCCGAGCGCCGGGAAGATGGTGGCGACAAGTTGGAGCAGTCGGACTGGGTCGAATGGGGACGCGCTTGTGCGGACCGCCTCGATCCGCTTTGCGAAGGCGCGCCCTCACTTCTCGACACGCCGGATTCCGAGGTACAGCCGATCGCACTTTGGCAATTCAAGGACACGGATGGCGATTAGCTGAGATATTCGTTCAGATCACGGTATCTCCTCAACCGGCGTCCTCGCCGCAACCAGGATCTCCGGCACGTGCCGCTGACGGCGCCGATGATAAGTGCCCACCCCGCGGCGAAGGGCGGCCACATCGCCTTCTCGGAACGCCGCCACCAATGATGAGAGCTCTTCGCCGGCATCTTCGAACAGCCGTTGCTCGGTCACGCGAAGGGCGCCGAGTCGGTCGCTGAGATTTTCCACGGCCCGCTCCTGTTCGGGACTGCCCGACCTGCGCGCGATCAGGCGGAACAGATCGGCCGCCATGAAGGTCGCCATGTCCGGCGCTTCGGCGCTCTCGGTGCCCAGGAGCGCTGCCCGCGCGGATGCGCGGCGCCCAAGGGCGAGCTCAATCAACCGGCAGTTCCAGCCATACAGGTCGCGCAGCTCCGCCTCGGTCGGCGCGGGGGCCCTGAACCCGTCGTTGCGGGGCGCTTCGACCATCCGCTCTCCAACCAGGCGGTGGAGCGCATCGCGCACCGGCGTGATGCTCGCATTGAGCTCCTCGCCGATCGTCGTGGGCTCCAGATGGTCGCCCGGCGCGAACCGGCCGCTCATCAGCTGCTCCTTGAGCGCCAGGTAGACGCGGTCGAAGGTTGGGCCGGGGCTCATCCGCTCTCCCTCACTGACTGAGGCGCCGCCGTCAGGCCGCCATCGGCCGCTGCTGCGCCGCATGCTCGTCGACCGCATCGAGCTGGTCGGGGCGAAGGGCGTCGACCGCGGCCAGCCGTGCCGGCGCCGAATCTCCGAGCAGCACGGACGGGCACTGACCTTCGTAATTGCCGAGATTGGGCCGATGTTGGCGATAGCCGACGAGCGCAGCGAGCTCCGGCGGAAAGGTTCGCGCGATCTCCGGCGGGTAGGCGAGGAACTGGTTCTCGTAGGTCTTGAGCCAGCCGAGGCTGTAGCCGGCGATCATGCCGCGGCGAACCTGGTTGCTGCGATTGGCGCCGGCGGCATGAAGCGTCGCGCCGAGGAAGAGCAGAGCGGAGCCGGGCTCGATCTCCGGCACTTCCTCCCAGCCTTCGGCGAGCGTTTGGACGATCCTGTGTCCGTGGCTTTCCGGCCAGAGGCGCGTGGCGCCGTTCTCGCGGGTGAACGGGGTGAGCGGCCACATCACGTTGACCAGATATTCGATCTCGCCGGTCGGGCCGCGCCACATGTCCTGATCGCGGTGCGGCATCTGCGCGAGCGCGCCCGGATGGACGGCGATCGCCTGGGCGAGGTTGAGCTGGATCGTGTCGCACCAGGGCGAGAGCACCTCCTCCACGATGCCGAGCACGAGATCGTGCTGGACGAGCAGGGCCGCGCGCCGGGAACGGGCCAGGATGCGGCCGAACCGCTTGGTGCGCTCGCCGTAGAAGCGGCCATCGCAGAAGGGCGTCGCCTCGAAATCTGCGGCAAGGTCATCATCGAGCGCGGCGAGCTCGTCCGCCGGCAAAAGGTCGGGAATGACGCAGAAGCCGTTCGCGAGCAGCCGCTCGCTCCAGCTGCCAACAGCCCGCTTCAGATCTTCCTCATAAGACATTGTTCTTCTCCCTTCAGGCTGCTTCGAGCAGCTCGAGCCGCTGCAGCGGCGCCGGCCGGTAGATGCCGTTCGCCTCGAGCAGCGCCGGAGTGTCCGCGGAGATGTCGATTCGGAGCGCGCCGAGCATCCTGCCGTCGATCGTGCGCGGCAGGCCGAGCGGCCGACAGCGCCAGCCGAACGCTAGGATCTGCTGCAGCCAGCCCATCTCGGCGACTCCAGTGTAAGTCCGGATACCGTGGTCGAGCGCATAATCGACGATGCCCGAGACGAGCCGGTTGCGGATCTCTAGGCGGTCTTGCGCGCCCCGGCCGGCGCCGAGACAGAAGCGCGTGATCTCGACGACGTCATGGCCGCGCGGCGGCTCGGCGGCGCAAAGCTCGGGAAAGAGGCTGTCGAGGATGTGCGGAGCGGTCGTCGGGAGAAGCCGGGCGGAGCCGGCATGGCGGCCGTCCTCGGCCGGCACGATCAGATAGGTGGCGTCCTCGCCGTCGAACTGGTCGACCTCGTAGCGGCCTTCGAGAACGGGCACGTCCCATTTGAGCAGGTCGACGAATACGCGCTTGCGCGCCTCGAACATCTCCCGAAGGGCGGGAAGGCCCAGCGGGACGGGTATTGAATCGGCGACGGTGACCATGTCTTTCTCCTGGATGACATGGTCAGGATCGGCCGGCGGACGGGCCGGCCGCTATTCCCAGAAATGGGCATAGTCAGCGCTTCAGGATATCTGTGAAGCTGATCGATCCATCGAACAGGGCCTGGATCGCAAGC
>JAXDPC010000058.1:0-10798 GCA_034668525.1 Sphingomonadales bacterium | reverse complement strand
CGCGCCCGCCGGCGAACAGCAGGGTCCCGCGCCGCGCGCCGGGCGCCGCCGGCCAGTCGATCCGCCGCAGCTTCCAGCCGTCGGCCGCCCGCCACTCCGAGAAGATCGCGTCCTCCGGACGGGCGCGGCGGTCGAAGCGGGGAGCGGTCATCGCCGGCTGGTTACGGTTTTGAAAGCAAGCGCGTCTAGAGCCTTAAGTCATGCAATGGGGGATCTCCGAGCTGTTCGTCCTCGTCCTCGCCGCGGCGCTCGTCGCGGCGGCGGTCGGTGACCTGCGCACGCGGACGATCCCGAACTGGCTGAACCTCGCCGTCGCGCTGGCCGCGATTCCCTTCTGGTATGTCAGCGATCTCGGCCTTTGGCCGGAGATCGCGCTCCGCATCGGCATCGCCGCGGCCGTGTTCGGCCTGTTCGCCGCGGCCTTCGCGCTCGGCATGATGGGCGGCGGCGACGTCAAGCTGCTCGCCGCGCTCGCTTTGTGGCTGCCGCCCCCGGCGGTGGCGATGCTGCTGGTGGTGATGTCGCTCGCCGGCGGGGCGCTCACTCTTCTCCTCGCGGTGCGCCATCGGATGGCGCGCCGAGAGGAGAAGCTCGAAATTCCCTACGGCGTAGCGATCGCTTTCGGCGGGCTGTGGCTGATTGGCGAACGGTTTCTTAACCAATTCGGATGATGGGTAGGCGCGAGATTTTGGGCGGCCCGTCAAGGAGGCGACTGGCATCATGGACGTGAAGAAAATCGTGCTGCTGATCGGCGCGCTGGTGATTGCGGTGGTGACCGCGCTCATGGCAAAGACCATGCTCACCGGAACCCCGGCGCCGCCGCAGGCCGTCGCCCGCCCGGTCGCTCCCGTCGGCCCGGAAGTGCTGGTCGCGACGCGGTCGCTGCCGGTCGGCACGATCATCGATCCCGAGGCCTTCCGCTACCAGATCTGGCCCGCGGGCCTGGTCCAGCCGGCTTACTTCATCCGCGGCCAGGGCGCGACCAATCCGCAGGACCTGGTCGGCACCGTCGTCAGGACGGAGATCACCGCCGGCCAGCCCGTCACCCAGGGCGCGCTGGTGCGACCCGGTGAGCGCGGCTTCCTCGCTGCCGCGCTTGCGCCCGGCATGCGCGCGGTCACCGTCGGCGTCACGCCGACCAGCGGCGTCGCCGGCTTCGTCTTCCCCGGCGACCGTGTCGACATCGTCCTGACCCACGAAGTGCAGGGCGGCGGCGAAGGCGATCCGCTGCGGGTCTCGGAGACGATCCTCAGGAACGTGCGCGTCCTCGCCACCGACCAGCGGATCAACGCCCGCGATGCGGAGGGCAACCAGGTTGCCCAGACAATCTCCAGCGTCACCCTCGAGGCGACGCCGCGCATGGCGGAGCGGATCGCGGTCGCGCAGACGATCGGTGACCTCTCGCTGTCGCTGCGCTCGCTCGCCGACAACAATGCCGACCTGGAACGCGCCATCGCCTCGGGCGAGGTGTCCGTCCCCGAAGGCAACGATCCGAATGCCGAGCGCCGCATGCTGCTCGCCATCGCCAGCCGTCCGGTCGAGACCGGTGCCACCTACACCGTCGGCGGCGACGTGTCGCGCTTTCAGCGCCGCACCGTTCCCGCCTCGAGCACGCCTTCCAGCCAGTCCGCAGCGGCCGGAAGCGTGAGCGTGCCCGGCGGCGTGCCCGGCTCGGCGCCTGCCCGTCCGCTCGGGCCGGTCGTCCGCATCGCGCGCGGCAACAACGTAACTGAAGTTCCGGTGGGAGCCCATTGAGATGAACAGATTGCACAAGATCGGGCGCGCGAGCGTCGGAACCGCGCTGGCAGCGGCCCTGGCGATCAGCGTCGCCGCCTCGATCCCGAGCCGCGCCACAGCGCAGCCCGCCGGCGCGTCCGCCCCGAGCAACAACCTGACGCTGAGCGTCGGCGCCGGGCGGATGATCCAGCTTCCCGGAGCGGCAGCGGACGTGTTCGTGGCCAACGACGCGGTCGCCGACGTCTATATCCGCTCCAACAACCAGATCTTCGTGTTCGGCAAGGCCGCCGGCCAGACCAGCATCTACGCCACCGACCGCGGCGGCCGCGTCCTCTACTCCGCCAATGTCCGCGTCGGCAGCAACCTCGCATCGGTCGACGAGCTGCTCCGGCTGGCGATGCCCGAGGCCGATATCCAGGCGACGCCGCTGGCGGGCACCGTGCTCCTCACCGGCACCGTCCGCCAGCCCGCCGACGTCGAAGAGGCGCAGCGGATCGTGCAGGCCTTTGTCGGCGACACCACGCAGGTGATCAGCCGGCTCCGGACCGCGACGCCGATGCAGGTCATGCTTCAGGTCCGCATCGCCGAGGTCAGCCGCTCGCTGATCCGCGAGATCGGCATGAATCTCCAGAACACCGACCCGACCGGCGGCAGCACCGGCTTCGTCTTCACCCAGGGCCGCCAGGTCGGCGACTTCGACGACGGCGGTGCTTTCGAGTTCGCGCGGCCGACCAGCGGCGCGTCCGCCGGCCTGGCGCTGCGCAGCCTGTTCGGGCTCAATGCCTTCGGCTCGCTCGATCTCAATGAGAATAACAGCCAGGTCACCACGCTCGCCGAACCCATGCTGAGCGCGCTCTCCGGCGAGACCGCGAGCTTCCTCGCCGGCGGAGAATTCCCGATCCCGTCGGCCCAGGGCATCGGCGGCACGTCGATCGAGTTCAAGCAATATGGCGTCGGCCTGGCCTTCACCCCGATCGTGCTGGAAAGCGGCCGCATTTCGATGCGCGTCCGGCCGGAAGTCTCCGAGCTGTCGACCGAAGGTTCGATCCGCCTGAACGGCTTCCAGATCCCGTCCTTGGTCACCAGGCGCGCGGAAACGACGGTGGAGCTCGGTTCCGGCCAGAGCTTCATGATCGCCGGGCTGATGCGCAACAACGGCAACAATTCGGTCGACCGGACGCCCGGCCTTGGCCGGCTGCCGATCATCGGCGCCCTGTTCCGTTCGAACAGCTTTCGCCGCAACGAGACCGAGCTGGTGATCATCGTGACGCCTTATCTGGTGCGTCCGGTCAATGCGCGGGACATATCGCTGCCGACGGACGGCTTCCGCAGAGCGGGCACCGCCCAGCGGGTGCTGCTCGATCGGCAGAACGCCTCCCGCAGCGGAGAGCAGCGCCCGGGGCCGAGCGTGGCGCCGGCCCAGGTGGTGACGCCGGGCGCGGGCCCGATCGGCGCCGCCCAGCCCGCGCCCGCCCCGCAGCCGCAGCGCCGGGCTTCGACGCCCGCGTCGAGCACCGCTTCGCCCGGTTTCAACTTCTGATGCGCGCCCGAAAGGACTCGAAGACCATGTCCCGCAACCGATCCATTGCCGCCCTCATCGTCCTCGCCACCGCGGCCAGCGGCTGTGCCTCGGGCGGCGGCGGCGGCGTCGAGCCGAACGCATCCTTGTACTCGGTCAATCAGCCCGTCGTTCAGCGCACCGACTATGTGATCGATCTGGCGACGGGGCCGGAGGGGGTTCCCCCGACGGAGATCGGCCGGCTGCACGGCTGGTTCCAGGGGCTGCAAGTGGCTTATGGCGATCGGATCTCGATCGACGAGGGCGCCGGCGGCTATGCCGACGGCACGGTGCGCGAGGCCATCGCCGGCGCCGCCGCGCGCTACGGCCTGCTCCTCGACGACGGCGCGCCGGTGACCGAGGGCGCGGTTCAGCCGGGCTCGGTCCGGATCATCGTCAGCCGCACCACCGCTAGCGTGCCCGGCTGCCCCAATTGGGAGGGCGGCGGACTCAGCTCGACATCGCCCAACTACGGCTGCGCGACGAACTCCAACCTCGCCGCGATGGTCGCCGACCCGAACGATCTGGTCCTCGGCCAGACCGGCTCGAGCATGGACGCGGCGACGACGTCGCGGGCCATCCGCAGCTACCGCGACGCGCCGCCGACCGGCACCCGCGGCCTTCAGGACGTCAGAACGACAGGTGGACGGTAATGAACGCGCCCTCTTCCCAGCCCCGCGCTCCGACGCTCCGGGACCCCTTCACGGCCTTCGTCTGCGACGAGGAGACCGCCGAGATGCTGCGCCCGATCGCGGTCGAGCACGGCTGGTCGCCTGAAAAGGTCAACAAAGGCGGCCTCCGGAATGCGGTCCAGACCCTCTCGGTCTCCGCCAGCCCGAGCATCCTCTTCGTCGACCTCTCCGAGTCCGCCGACCCGCTCAGCGACATCAACTCGCTGGCCGAGGTCTGCGAGCCCGGCACGGTGGTGATCGCTGCCGGCCAGGTCAACGACGTCCGCCTCTACCGCGACCTCGTCGCCAGCGGCCTGCAGGACTATCTGCTGAAGCCCTTCTCGGCCGACCAGCTCCGCGAGGCGTTCGTCCACGCGCAGATGACCATCTCCGGCCCGCGGATCAGCGAAGCCGCGCCCGAGAAGCCGAACGTGATGGCCGCCGTGGTGGGCGTCCGCGGCGGCGTCGGCGCATCGACCGTCGCCACCTCGCTGGCCTGGCTGATGGGCGAGAAAGGCAGCCGCAACACCGCCTTGCTCGACCTCGACGTCCATTTCGGCACCGGCGCGCTGGCGCTCGACCTGGAGCCCGGCCGCGGCCTCACCGACGCGATCGAGAATCCGAGCCGGATCGACGGCCTGTTCATCGAGCGCGCGATGGTGCGGGCGAGCGAGAAGCTCTCGGTCCTCTCGGCCGAAGCGCCGATCAACCAGCCCTTCGTCACCGACGGCTCGGCCTTCATGCAGCTGCAGGAAGAGATCCGCCACGCCTTCGAAGGCACGGTGATCGATCTGCCGCGCTCGATGCTGGTTCAGTTCCCGCATCTGCTCAACGAGTGCCATGCGGTCGTGCTGGTCGTCGAGTTCACGCTCGCCGCGACCCGGGACACCATCCGCCTGCTCTCCTGGCTCAAGACCAACGCGCCGCAATGCCGGGTGATCGTGGTCGCCAACCGTGCCCCGCCGAGCTCGCTGCTCGAGGTCAGCCGCAAGGATTTCGAGCAGTCGATCGAGCGGAGCGTCGACGTCGTCGTTCCCTACGACCCGAAATCGGCCACGACCGCGGCCAAGCTCGGCCAGCCCCTCGCCAAGGGGGCCAAGGGGGCCAAGATCGCCGGACCGCTCTCGCAGATCCTCGCTCTCACCGTCTCCTCGGCCGAAGCCGGCGAGGCCGAGCCGGCCGAGGCGAATGCGTCGCTGTTCGGGAAGCTCAGCAACTTCAAGGCGCTGCTGGCGAAGAAGCCCGCCATGAAGAAGGCGGCCTGACCCTGCAAGATCTGTCGCCTGCAAGAAGAGTGGAAGGGCCAGAGGCCGAACGATGACGAGTCTCCCGATCCTGATCATAGCGGCGGGCCTGATGGCGACGCTCGTCATGCTATTCTTCGCCCTCAACGGACCCTCGACGTCGCGGGCTTCGGGCCGGCGCCTCGAGGGCCTGCGCGAACGCCACAGCAAGTCCGCCGAGGTCGCGACCCAGGCGCAGCTGAAGCGGATCATCGCCGGCCGTCAGAACCGGATGGACGGGTTCGCGCAGCGCTTCATCCCCAATCCCGCCTTGCTCCGGCTCCGCCTCCAGAAGACCGGCCGCACCTGGACGGTGGGACAATATTTCCTCGCTTCGGCGGGCCTGATCGCGATCGCGCTGCTGGTGCTCGTGATGAAGGGGCTGCCGCTGCTGCTGGCCCTGTTCGTCAGCCTGTTCATCGGCATCGGCCTGCCGCACCTCGTGGTCTCCAAGCTGATCGCCAAGCGCCTCGCCAGGTTCACCTCCAAGTTCCCGGACGCGATCGAGCTGATGGTGCGCGGCCTGCGCTCGGGCCTGCCGATCTCGGAGACGATCGGGGTGGTGGCGGATGAGATCGCCGGTCCGGTCTCGATCGAATTCCGCAGCGTCGCCGACAAGATGAAGATCGGACGTACCATGGAATCGGCGCTCCAGGAGACCGCCGACCGCCTCGGCACGCCCGAATTCCAGTTCTTCGTGATCAGCCTGGCGATCCAGCGTGAGACCGGCGGCAACCTCGCCGAGACCCTGTCCAACCTGGCCGAGGTGCTCCGCAAGCGCGCGCAGATGAAGCTCAAGATCAAGGCGATGTCGTCCGAATCGAAGGCCTCCGCCTGGATCGTCGGCGCGCTGCCGTTCATCGTCTTCACTTTGATCTGGGTCATCAACAATACCTACATGGCCAAATTCTTCGTCGACGAACGGCTGATGATCGCCGGCGGCGGCGGACTGATCTGGATGGGCCTGGGCGTGTTCATCATGTCGCGCATGGTCAATTTCGAAATCTGAGCGAGGGATAGTAGCGCAATGGCTCCGAGCGGCCCGACGGTGATGGGGATAGACGTGGTGATGGTGGGGACCGTGCTCTCCGCCGTCGCCACCTTCTTCGTGCTCGTCGCAATCTACGCCGCGACCACGGTGCGCGACCCGATGGCGAAGCGGGTCAAGGCGCTGAACGAGCGCCGCGACGCGCTCAAGGCGGGGATCATCGTCAGCTCCGCCAAGCGCCGTCGCAACATCACCAACAAGAACGAGACCGCCGACAAGGTCCGCAGCCTCCTGAGCTCGCTGAAGATGCTTCAGCACGAGCAGGTCGAAAAGGCGCAGCAGAAGCTGATGCAGGCCGGCATCCGCTCCAAGGACCTCGCCTTCGTCGTCATCTTCGCGCGCCTGGTGCTGCCGCTCGTCATCGGCACCACCGTCATCGTCGGCGTCTACCTGCTGGACTGGTTTCCGAACTGGGGCGCGTTCAAGAAATACGCGCTCGTCGCGACGGCGCTGATCGGCAGCTACAAGGCGCCGGACATCTGGCTCAAGAACCGGATCACCAAGCGCAGCCACGCCATCCGAAAGGGCCTGCCGGACGCGCTCGACCTGCTGGTCATCTGCGCCGAGGCCGGCCTCACCGTCGACGCCGCCTTCAGCCGCGTCGCCCGCGAGCTGGGCAAGGCCTATCCCGAGCTCGGCGACGAGTTCGCCCTGACCTCGATCGAGCTGGGCTTCCTCACCGACCGCCGGATGGCGTTCGAGAACCTGGCGAACCGGATCGACCTCGATTCGATCCGCGGCGTCGTCACGACCATGATCCAGACCGAGAAATACGGCACCCCGCTCGCCAGCGCGCTGCGCGTCCTTTCGGCCGAGTTCCGCAACGAGCGGATGATGCGCGCCGAGGAGAAGGCCGCGCGGCTGCCCGCGATCATGACCGTGCCGCTGATCCTGTTCATCCTGCCGGTGCTGTTCATCGTCATCCTCGGCCCGGCCGCCTGCGACATCAAGGACGCCCTGCTCCACTAGGGGTCCAAAAAAACGGGCCCGGAACAATCCGGCCTCCTCGCGACTTGTCCCGGCGACAGCGTGAGGAGGTCCGATTGCCCGATTTCAACGCCAACGAATGGCTGATCCTCGCCCTCGTCTTCCTGCTCGGGCTGATCCTCGGCATGGCGGCGATGGCGGGCGGCAAGTGGAAGCACCGCTACCGCGACGAGGCGCGCAGGCGCGAGGCCGCGGAAGCCGAGCGCAGCCGGATGGAATCCCAGCTCAGACATGCCGAAGCGCGATCGGCCGCCGCGACGGCGCGGGATCCGGTCGTCGTCCACGACACGTCGCGCGACACGCCCATCGCCTAGTTTCGGCCGTCATTGCGAGGAGCGTAGCGACGAAGCAATCCAGCGGGCCTCGGAGGCCGCTCTGGATTGCTTCGCTCCGCTCGCAATGACGAGCCCTTCATTCACACTTCAAAGCCCGTCTCAGCCCCCTCCCCTGAGCGCCGCCTGCGCCGCCGCCAGCCGGGCGATGGGGACGCGGTAGGGCGAGGCTGAAACGTAATCGAGGCCGGTCTCGTGACAGAAAGCGATCGAGGCGGGATCGCCGCCATGCTCGCCGCAGATGCCGAGCTTGAGGCCCGGTCTGGCGCCCTTGCCCCGCTCCGCCGCCAGCGACACCAGTTCGCCGACGCCCTCGATGTCGAGGCTGACGAACGGGTCGCGCGCGTAGATGCCCTGCTCGACATAGACGGTGAGAAAGCGCGCGGCGTCGTCGCGGCTGACGCCGAGCGTGGTCTGGGTGAGGTCGTTGGTGCCGAAGCTGAAGAACTCGGCCTCCGCGGCGATGTCGGCGGCGCGGAGCGCGGCCCGCGGCAGCTCAATCATCGTGCCGACCAGATAGTCGACGCTGCGGCCCTTCTCGGCGAAGACGGCCTTCGCCGTGCGGTCGATGAGGGCGCGGATGATGCGCAGCTCGGCGCTGGTCGCCACCAGGGGCACCATCACTTCCGGGACCGGCGCCTCCCCCGTCTCCCCGGCGACCGCGACCGCCGCCTCGAAGATGGCGCGGGCCTGCATCTCGTAGATTTCGGGGAAGGTGATGCCGAGCCGGCAGCCGCGATGGCCGAGCATCGGATTGAACTCGTGGAGGTCGTCGGCGCGGCGCCGCAGGACGTCGACGCTCGTCCCCGCGACGTCGGCGACCGTCGCGAATTCGGCCTCGTTCTGGGGCATGAATTCGTGCAGCGGCGGGTCGAGCAGCCGGATCGTCACCGGCAGCGGCGCCATGATCCGGAAGATCTCCTCGAAATCGCTGCGCTGCTCGGGGAGCAGCTTGGCGAGGGCGGCGCGGCGGCCCTTCTCGTCCTGGGCGAGGATCATCTGGCGGACCGCGGTGATCCGGGCGGCGTCGAAGAACATATGCTCGGTGCGGCACAGGCCGATGCCCTCGGCGCCGAACTGGCGCGCCGTGCGGCAGTCGTTCGGAGTCTCGGCATTGGTGCGGACGCGGAGGCGCCGGGCGCGGTCGGCCCAGACCATGAGCGTGCCGAAATCGCCGACCAGCTCGGGCTGCACCGTCGCCACGGCGCCGAGCATCACCTCGCCGGTCGAACCGTCGATGGTGATGGTGTCGCCCTCGGCCACCTCGTGATCGCCGACCCGCATCCGCCTGGCCGCATGGTCGATCTGGAGCGTGCCGGCGCCCGAGACGCAGGGCCGGCCCATGCCGCGGGCGACGACGGCGGCGTGGCTGGTCATGCCGCCGCGGGCGGTGAGGATGCCCTTCGCCGCGTGCATGCCGTGAATGTCCTCCGGGCTGGTCTCGGTCCGGACCAGGATCACTTTCTCCCCCAGCGCCGCGAAGCGCTCGGCGGTGTCGGCGTCGAACACCGCCTGGCCGCAGGCGGCGCCGGGCGAGGCGGGCAGGCCCTTGGCGACGACGTTGCGCGGCGCGTCCGGGTCGAGGGTCGGGTGGAGCAATTGGTCGAGCGCGGAAGGGTCGATGCGGAGCACCGCCTCCTCCTCGGAGATCAGCCCCTCCGCCGCCATCTCGACCGCGATCTTCAGCGCGGCCTTGGCGGTGCGCTTGCCGGAACGGGTCTGGAGCATGAACAATTTGCCGCGCTCGACGGTGAACTCGATGTCCTGCATGTCGCGATAATGGCGCTCGAGCAGGTCGAAGACCCGCGCCAGCTCGGCGAAGGCCGCGGGCATCGATTCTTCCATCGACGGCGCCTGCGCACCCGCCAGCTCGCGGGCGCGGCGGGTGAGATATTGCGGGGTGCGGATGCCGGCGACGACGTCCTCGCCCTGGGCGTTGACCAGATATTCGCCGTAATGGCAGCGCTCGCCGGTCGCCGGATTGCGGGTGAAGGCGACGCCGGTGGCGCTGGTCTCGCCCATGTTGCCGAACACCATCGCCTGGACGTTGACCGCCGTCCCCCAGTCGCCGGGAATGTCGTTCAGCCGGCGATAGACCTTGGCGCGCTCCGATTGCCAGGAGCCGAACACCGCGCCGATCGCGCCCCAGAGCTGCTCCTGCACGTCCTGCGGGAAGGGCCGGCCCCAAAGCTCCTCGACCAGCGCCTTGTAGGCGCCGACCAGCCGCTGCCAGTCCCCGGCCGCGAGCTCGGTGTCGAGATGGACGCCCTTGTCCTCCTTGGCGATCTCGAGCGCCTCCTCGAAGCGGCCGTGATCGAGGCCCAAGACGACGTCGGCATACATCTGGATGAAGCGCCGGTAGCTGTCCCAGGCGAAGCGCGGATCGCCCGAGATTGCGGCGAGGCCCTCGACCGTCGCGTCGTTCAGCCCGAGGTTGAGCACGGTGTCCATCATCCCCGGCATCGACACCCGCGCCCCCGACCGGACCGAGACCAGCAGCGGGTCGGCCGCATCGCCGAAGCTTTTGCCGGCGACGCCCTCGATGTGGCGCAGGCCCTCGGCGACTTCGGCGCGGAGGCTGTCGGGGAAGCTTTCCCCTTGCGCATGATAGATGGCGCACATCGCGGTCGAGATGGTGAAGCCGGGCGGGACCGGCAGGCCGATCGAGGCCATCTCGGCGAGGTTCGCGCCCTTGCCGCCGAGCAGGGCCTTGTTGCCCGCCTCGCCGTCCGTGATGCCGCCGCCGAAGCGGTAGACGGTGCGGGTCATCAGCGTCCGGCTCCGAAAGTCACAGGCAGGTCACACTCGCGACGGCAAAGGGAACGAGTGGGACGCGGTGAACCGAGATGAGAAGAGACATATCCGGCCCGTTCACAGGGGATTCGTGTCACTACTGTCACTTCTCATCCCTCGATCTTCGAGAAATCGGCGACCCGGTGCACCGCGTCGCGCATGCGGGCGAGGAGATCGAGCCGGGCGGCGCGCTTCGCCGGATCGGAATCGTTGACCGTAACCTTGTCAAAGAACGCATCGACCGGCGCGCGGAGGTTGGCGAGCGCCGCCATCGCGCCTTCGAAATCCTCGGCCCCGACCGCGGCACCCGCGCGCGGCTCGGCCGAATCGAGGGCGGCGATGAGGGCAGCTTCCTCCGGCTCGGGCGAATAGGAAAGGGTCTTGTTCTC